>DQCL01000249.1 GCA_003533975.1 Octadecabacter sp.
GAAGATGTCGGGAGTTCGAGCCTCTCATCACCCACCATTTCCAATCTCATGTAAATAAGGGATTTGGCGGCCTGCGATTGCACAAATGTAGGGTGATCTCCTCGAAAATGTAGGGTGCTTGGAATGGGTTGGTGTGGTGGCCAAGGGCGGCTAACACCACCTAGTCTTGTTTTTGCCAAGTCTCTATTAGAAACATCGCCATAGACCCGGCAAGGTTCACCGCCAACGCGGCGTGGCGTTCAGAAGGTCGGACCTTACGCCGCCCGCCCCCGTGGGCATCGCTGATCTTGTTTCGCAACCCGCCAAGGCTTTCCACTATCGCATGGCATCCGCCCAGAATGCGTTTGAACGTCTCTTCTGTGTGCTGCGACGGCGCAAGATTCATACGCTTGGCAGTGTTGGAGTACAGCTTGGGCAGGTCCCACTTATCCTCATAAGTTACACCCGCATCATCAAGAATGTGCTTGCACACCTCCTCCAGAAGAGTTCTGGCGGCGGTTATTGCACCTTCCGGGTCAGACTTCCGACGGTCCAATGCCTTTTGCCATGCGACGGTTACACCATCAGCGTCATACTGTGACAGGGCTGCCGACACACCGGCGTCAGCCGGTGCCCCTGTGTCTGACAAATAATCGAGGAGCGGCAGAAACTCTTCATTGATGTGCTTACGCCGTGCTGCATAGGCACCTCCACCTTCGTGATATCCTTTCAGGTAAGACCACAGGCCCTTGCCGTCGATATTGGAACGAACGAATTGCGGCAACAGTTTCTGCGTGATCGGATCGTCGAAGAAATCCGCACGCAAGAGCCTGTAAACCCAATCGCTGATTTCCCCGCCCTCTGCTCGCGAGGCAATGATGCTCTTTAGCATTAGTGCTCGGTCAAAGCGGATTTCGGGTAATTCGTACATGCTGAGACTACTTTGCCTGTTTTCGACAGAATAGCACCCGGCGTAGAAAACAGCTACATGGTGAATTCGCCATAATAGTCCAAGCAGATTTCATCGACTTGGTGCCCGTCTATGTCGCGAACTTTGTGAAATCCGGTGTCCAATTCATAGGATTGCCATTTATAGGGGGGCCCGTCACAAGATATCTGCGCGCGCGTTCAATCTCGAAATGCTTTCCTCGTCATCTGACCGCCAAACCGCCGCCATTTTCTGACGCTACTAATCGAACATGGTCGTACTTCGGCTGGGTGCAAATGCGTACTCTGTGCTGGATTGGCTGAGAATTTTCGCACTGTGGTGAAACAAAGCGCCACGCGTAAGCCTTTGAGGGAGCAGGATTTGAACAAGTCGCTTTTTCTTGCGCCTATTGCCGTCGTGGTACTGACGGTTCCGGCGTTCGCGCAGACAATCCCTCGCTACAACGTCGAAGGATACTGCCAGCAGGTCGCAGAAATAAGCGGTGGGTCGGCCATGATCTTCAAAGGCTACATGGACATGGAACAGCAGGCCTACAACTCTCTGAAACCCGTCAGGGCGCAAAATCTGCGTGGTATCCTTTCGAAGGCAGGGTTTTCTCGCTCTATAACCTGTGAGTAGAAAAGGGTACTTTGATGAACATCCCTTTCCGCGTTCTTGCAGTCATCGTTTGCTTTTTCGTCGGTTTTATCTTCCCGATAAGTTTTGGACTGGCCGCCCTCATTGCATGGTCAATCTATGAAGATGTCACGGAACCTGCCACGAAGGAGCCGCCGCGCCCTAACAGGCTTGAGAGACTAACAGAAGAGGATGACGATTGGCCTCACATCTTTCGGAGCGTTTGCGAGTCACCTGCCGAAGAGGCATTCCTTAATGCAATGGTGCCTGCGTTTGACCTAAAGCCCGACAAAGGCCGTCTCGCTGGGAGTGGCCTAACGTTACAGATGCAAGTGCCGGTAGCAAATTATCGGCTCGACTTTCTCGTCGACAAGGGGCTGGTGGTAGAGGTGGATGGCGCGCGCTGGCATTCGTCGCCAGAGGCTGTCGAACGCGACAAAAAAGGGATAAGGAGCTGACTGCAAAAGGCTTTGAGGTCCTACGCATCCCCGCAAAAACCACCCTCTATAACCCAGAAGAGACAATCGAACTGGTTCGCAAGGCGCGGACGCAGTGGCTGGCCCGAAAAGCTCAGGCGCGGGCGTTAAAGCAACGCGAGCAAGTGCAGAAAGCTCACGAAGCAAACAGCGGCATGCGGGACAATAAGACCAAAATTGGCTTTTCCCAACTGCTTGCTTCCGCAGAAACCGGGCTTGATAGGTTCTCCGAAGGGGTCAACAGGTTCAATGAGCAACTGGAGCAGTTAAACGAGCAGGCGAAGCGTCGAATGGATGAAGACCTAGAAAGAACGAATAGGGAATCCGAAGAACGGCGCAAGCAAATTCAGGAAGAACTTGATGCCGATCCCGAAGTCCAAAAGATTTATGAAGCGCTAATGTCAAAATTTGAAAGGGGAAGAGAATGAAGACGCTTAAATGGTTATGGTTCATCATTTTGACAACACTAGGCTTCAAGCTCTATAAATTCGCGATGTGGGCTTTGCCTAGCTTGACGCCACGGGCTTTGTATGTGGCCAGCGCAGCGACCGTTCTGGAACTGATTTGGCGTGCTTCCTCTTCGCTTATGACAGCCTTTAACGGCGCTGGCGCAAAAGCGGATTCTAAGAATGCTCGGAAACACTGCGGCCCCACGCACTTAGTAAATTGTAGTTTTCCGCCCACCACGATTGAAGCCGTAGCGCAGCCTCAAGCCCTTCTGTGACTTCCAACACTTGGTCACTGAACAACTGTTGCGTCTCAAGACGTGGAGTGTCGATAACAACACCAAGCGATTGTCCCGCTTGACGTAGGTATGCACCGATATCCGACAGTGACTCGTCCTGTCGAAGCGACTGGGCAAAGCGCCCCCAACGCGGAAGCATGATTTTCACAGACGCAGAGGGTGCGTTACTATCCCAACACTGTAACGACATGCTTGGACTGGGAATGTCGGTATAGCGCACCAGCGTTTTACGCGTGTCGAAATAGAACGTTCGTGAGCCTGTTGGGCGATCTCCGTTTGCATTCGGATCGGGCTTGAGAGTCAAGGCAGGAAACCGGTCCGGCACAAACTGGCGATAGTCGAGAAAAAACGCACCGGTCGAAACGTTAGGTTCCGGTTCATACGGTGTCTTGGCTTGTTCAATCGCCGCCGACAACAGCGCTCGGTCATCGCCGCCGAACAATCCGAGAAAGGACTCGTAGCTGGCGCAGGCGTCGAACGTATCGGTTGCACGACTGCTTGCGAGGTAGACTGTCGGTGCCAGTAGCACGGAATATGCATTGGAACCTTGGGCGCGGTAAGTTTCGACAGTTCGGCGGTAGCGCTTGGGTTGACCTTCGCCAATACGTGTTATGCTGTAACCCGCATCTATCTTATTTTCGATCATCAACCTTGTGCCGTCGCTGTAGGTGATATCAATGTCAATTGTGCCCGAGCTTCCGACATGCCGGGTTTGCGCCTTAACTCGTTTCACAAGTGCAGAAGTTGAAGTAACGCCCTTGAGAAATTCAGCCCCTATCGTTGGGTCATGACGGAGAGCCGCTATGAAAAGCCTGTCGATGTCGCGTTCGTAAATTCGCGGTTGCTGCACTATCAAAACCTTCCCATGTCTTTCGACGGCCAAATTGCCGCCGCTTTCTGAGGCTACAGCATGAATATGGCTACAATCTGGCTGGGCGGAGATGACCACTCTGACCGGATAGCTAACGACAATTCTCGCTAAGGGGGAGCAATACCCCTTGAGCAACCCCTGAAGGAGTAGGCTTTGAACAAGACACAAATTTTTCCACCCATTGCCATCGCCTGCCTATCGGTTCCGGCATACTCGCAAACAATCCCCCGCTACAACGTCGAAGGATACTGCCAACAGGTCGCAGAAATAAGCGGCGGTTCGGCCATGATCTTCAACGGCTGCATGGACATGGAACAGCAGGCCTACAACGCTCTGAAACCAGTCTGGGCGCAAATCCCCGGTAGTTCTCGTAACTACTGTGATGAAGTGGCAAGGGTAAGCGGCGCTTCTTTCAGTATCCTCAAAGGTTGCATCGATATGGAAACCAACGCGGCAAACTCGCCCCGTTCTTTCAACTATTAGGCAGACATGAAAAAACTATCCACAATCATTGCCACCGCATTTTGCAGCTTTACGCTTAGTGCTCCTGCCAATGCTGATTTCATAGACACGCGTTGGTCAGTTGTCGGTTTCACTGGCGAAGCTTGGTTCATCAACCCGCAAAATGTCATTGGTCAATCGCAGCTATTCCACAAAGGGCGTGCCGAAGGTGTGTTCTATAGCTGCAACTTTGCAGGGCAATCTTCTACCTATACGCGATATGAAAACGAGGCCTTTTTTGCGAACCCCGAGTTTGAGCTATTCGCCCCACTGCGTGAAGGAATGACGCTCAGCAGCGAAACCCTTTTTGTGCACCGGATCACATGCGAAGGTGGCGGGAACCCTGCACAACGTCGCGTGATTTACCCTTTCGTTACAAACGAGGCGCGTCATTCAGCTTGGTATCTCTTTGAGGGTGGAGTCTTTTCGCTCTACACCCCTTAGAAAACGGAGACGGGGTGGCGATCTTTATGTGATGGAAAGGTATACAACGTGAAAGCTTTTTTTGAAGGACTGGGGATCATAGTTGCTCTGCTATTCGCGGGGATGATAATCGCAGCGTTCGCACCGAACCTCGGAATCTGGATTGGATTGGCCTTTACTGTGGTGCCGCTCGTTGCGATTGTTAGACCGCTTCCAACCCTATGGCTAGGTCATCGTGGTTTCAGTTTATCCGTCGCATTCTTCGTGGGACTTATGACGACCGCTGCATCTTTCGGGGACTTGTCCGAAACGCGAAGATTATCCGAGCTAAGAGACACAGACTCAGCTGCGTACTTGAATGAGCTTGAAGGACGAGATCAAGTAAAATGGCTGGCTGAACTAAAACTTTTAGACCCTGATCTCTATGCGGTGGAAGCCGCGAAAATCGAAGAGGCCGTAGCCGCGCGCCGCGCAGAGGTAGCAGCCCTCGAAGCCGCGCGAAGAGCCGAGGCAGCAGCTCTCGAAGCAGCGCGCAAGGCAGAGGCGGCGGTGACCGAAGCCGCACGCATTGAAGAGGAACGAAAAGTTGCGGACGCCCGCCGCGCAGAAGCCGAAGTGCGGCGTAAAGCAGAGCAGCAAGAAAAGATTGCTGAGTACATTGGGCAGCTAGACCGAGAAATTGCTTCCATTCCGGGAATTCAAGCGTCCAAGTATACAAGCGACGTTTCCAACATTAACCTTGGTTTGTTGCTAATTGGTGCATGGGGTTTGCTTTATGAACAGGGAGACTCTCTTGACCTAGATGCAGAGATGCAAAAGAAGAGAATGCAATTCCGGCAACTTTTAGTGCGAAAACAAGCGCAGTTACTGCCCGCTTTGCGGGATGCGTATGGACCCGCGATGCGTCGGCAACTGTGGGAAGCGGACGGGAGCGCGAGAACCATCGGTGCGGGGTACCGGACGGTTGAGTTTGTGTCTGCCACCTTCGCAAGAAATGCCAACATTAAGCAGATTCATACGGAGATTCGAGAAAATCTGATGATGCTGCGATTCACGCGGGCACAATACAAATGGTTCAGGCAGGCGTCAGAATTTAGCTATTACGCGCTTGAGGTGCCGAAGGACTCAGACATTGTCAAATGGGAAAGCGGAGGTCGCTATCGGGTTTTAAGATGAGGCACCAGATAAGATGCAGGTGACCTCTTGTTCATTTTGGAGTGCTGGCGGGGCCTCCGGCTCCGGCTCGATTTGAAATTCGGAGGACGACGGCCTGTTTGGGATTATTACGCGCTATACTCATCTCCAAGTTTTTCCGCCAAGGTGTTCTCTTCTTGAGAAACGGCCCCGAAATCAGGCGTGGCCAAGAGGGTAAGAATGCAGCCCGAAAATCCACATGGTACCTTTTGAGGCGGGATTTTCTCTCTTTCTTACCCCACGCGCAACAGAATAATTCACTTCTCGCAGTATGCCATTTGGGTTCCCTCAACCGGCAATACCTACTGCGATTTCATGACTTCCCAAGCGTCCAGCATATCCCGAATCACGTTCTTGTCTGACCGAGGCAAAACATAATCGTCGTAGAATTCCTGCCCCTCGAACCGGATTACGGTTCGACCAGATTCTGCAACTTTCCGAGCGATTTCAATCAAGTTTGGCGTAGCGTCAAAGCCAGTCCACTCCCATATATCGGAATCGTTGTCACGCGACCATGCACTTGGAGGGAGAGTCACGAATTCGCCGTCAATGTTGAGTTTGGCCGACCTTACAAATAGCCAACCATCGCCGGTATAATTGATGAAAAATTCCAACTCACGGTGGCCAGACCCGCTCTCTAGGACGTAGAGCGTCAGATAGGGGCGCGTATCTTGATAGCGTGGCGAATTCGGATGGCGATACCATGATGATCCGTCAAATTCCGCCGTGTGTTTCCGAAGCGATCTTACGATTGATGCCTTGCGCGCCTCTCGCTTCGCTTCTTGCCGTTCCAGTGCATTGGAATAGTGCTGAACCTTGGACGCATAGGCCTCACTTTCCGGGCGAAGTAACGCG
>DQCL01000243.1:0-5875 GCA_003533975.1 Octadecabacter sp.
ACACGACTAAGCGTTGCATTGGTTGACTATCTGCGCGGTGAAGAAAAATTCGATAGCCTAGATGCATTGATCACGCAAATGGATGCTGATTGCGCCCGTGCCCGCGAGATCCTTGCAGATGTCTGATCCGATTGATCGCAGTGACATCCGGCCTGAATTTTGGTCCCATGTACCACTCGAAAAAATGACAAAAACCGAATGGGAAGCGCTGTGTGACGGCTGCGGAAAGTGCTGCCTTAACAAGCTTGAAGACGAAGACAGCGGTGAAGTCGTGATGACGCGTGTGGCGTGCAAGCTGCTAGATGATAGCACGTGCTACTGTTCGCTATATCCCAAGCGCCACGAGTATGTACCTGAGTGCATCGTGCTTACGCCCAAAACCATCGAAGACAACATGTACTGGTTGCCACAAACCTGTGCGTACCGGCTTGTCTACGAAGGTAAAAACCTGTTCCATTGGCATCCGCTGATCTCGGGTTCTGCGACGTCCGTGCATGATGCAGGGGTGTCAGTTCAGGGCCTCACGGTATCCGAAGCCAATACCCCCGAAGACGATTGGGAAGACCATATTATTGAGGAGCCACTCTAATGTTTTTCGCCTCTGACAACTCCGGCCCTGCCCACCCAAAAGTGATGGACGCCATGATGCGCGCCAACGAGGGCTTCCGTTTCGGCTACGGTGCAGACCCCGAAATGGACCGCGTGCGTGACATGATACGTGATCTGTTTGAGGCGCCTGAAGCGGCCGTATATTTGGTGTCTACAGGGACGGCGGCGAACTCGATCGCGCTGGCGACACTGGCTGACCCTTGGGAAACGGTTTTCTGCACCAAGCTGTCCCATATCAACGAAGACGAATGCAACGCGCCTGAGTTCTACAGCGGTGCAAAACTGACATTGGTGGGCGACGAGAACGCAAAAATGACCCCGTCGACGTTGCGGTCCGCGATTGAAGCTGAGGAAACACGCGGCGTGCACGGGCCGCAACGTGGGCCAGTATCTATCACACAAGTCACTGAAAAAGGGACAGTTTACACGCCAAACGAATTAGAGGCCCTAACCGCCGTCGCCAAAGAGTTCGGCCTTAAAACGCACCTTGATGGGGCACGGTTCGCCAATGCCATCGTCACGTTGGGCTGCACGCCTGCTGAAATGACATGGAAAGCGGGCATTGATTGCGTCTGTTTTGGCGGCACAAAGAACGGATTGATGGGGGTTGAAGCGGTCATCTTCTTTGACCCCAAACACGCCTGGGAATTTGAACTTCGCCGCAAGCGTGGGGCGCATTTGTCGTCCAAGCACCGCTACCTGAGCGCCCAGATGGAAGCCTATCTGACAGATAATTTGTGGCATGATCTCGCGAGCAAAGCCAACGCTGCGGGCCAGCGATTGGCAGACGGCTTGCGTGGATCTAACGTAGTCACTTTCCCTTACGAACCCGAAGCGAACTTGATGTTCTTTGAAGCGCCGCGCGGGTTGCACAAAAAGCTGCAAGCGGCAGGCGCGCAATACTATGTCATGGGGTCACTAGAGGGCCCGAACGACGAACACGTCTTAGGTCGCTTGGTCTGTGATTGGTCCATCGGGTCTGAAGGCGTCGATGCTTTCCTAGCAGTGCTGCAAAACTGACGCGACCTGCGCGACGTGGGTGATCGGGACCATGTGCCCGGCACCCTCAATCACACTGCGCTGTGCCTGTGGTAGGGCACCCGCCAACCCATCCAAGATCGCGGACATGATCGGCTGGCTGGTTGATCCTTCGATCAAATCAACGGGGCATGTCACCCTGTCTAGCTTGTCCAGAACCCTATGTGCGTCGTCCTCGATGGCAGCAGAAGCCGCAGGGATCAGATAAATCTGTTCCGCCAATGTCGCGCGCATTTTTGCTGGCAAATCATCCCACGCTGGCCCCGTGCCCCACATCCCCACAAAAAGCTTTGCAGCCGTTTCGCGATCCCCCGCCGTCCACGCCTTTACGAAAGGCGCAAAGGCGGCGCGGTGCGTGGCGATGGCGTCCGGATCGGTTGCGGCGGCGAACATCACAGGCTCGATCAGCGTCAACCGTGACACAATATCAGGGCGCTCCGCCGCCAGCCGCAGAGCGACCGTCGCACCAAAGGAATGGCCGATAAGATGCGCGGGCCCGTCGAGCAATTGAACCGCAATATCAACAACGTCCGATTGGTAGTCGTGCCCGTGCCACGGGGCACTGCGTCCGTGCCCGGGCATGTCGAAGTAGATGTTGCGCGCAGCCGGCAAAGCCCGCGCAAGTGGTATCAGGCTCTCGTGGCGGGCAAGCGAGCAATGCACGAATAAACGTGGCGGGCCTTCGCCCTTTTCGACGGCAAAAACCTCTTGGTTCGCAAGCGCTTGCAGCACTTAGAACTCGCCGAAAAGATGGCGGTCGAGATCATCCAGACGATCTTGGCCCCAGAAACGTTCATCTTTGTCAGATATGAAGAACGGCGCGCCGAAGACACCTTTGGCAACGGCTTCTTCTAGGTTGCGGGCATAGGTTTCCGCACCGACCAAAAGGCCGCTGTCAGCCAGAGCCGGATCAAACCCTGTTTCTTCAAGGCATGCGCGGATCACGTCATCGTCGGCAATGTTTTTGTCGTCAGACCAGCAGCTGCGTGTCAATGCGTTGACCAAGCTGC
This sequence comes from Octadecabacter sp., assembly GCA_003533975.1. Lineage (GTDB taxonomy): Bacteria > Pseudomonadota > Alphaproteobacteria > Rhodobacterales > Rhodobacteraceae > Octadecabacter. The sequence goes on from DQCL01000243.1 coordinate 2,658, forward strand.
CGACATCACCACCAGCATTTTGCGCCGCAATAATCGCATATGAAGACGGCGCCATGTTGGTCGGCCAGAATGCGGGTTGCTGGGTAAACGGCAGCCCTGACACTATCGCGCGGCGGCGCATGTCTTGCTGACGGTATTCCTGACGGTTCGGGTGGCGATCCTTGGGTGGTAGTCCGCCCGTGCGCGCAAACAAAGCCATGATATCAATCGGCTTATACGTGACAGTCGCACCATGTTTTTTCGCGATCTGCTCAAATTCTGGCCCTGCCAGATAGGTGAACGGAGAGATGGTCGCAAAATAATAATCAATATTCGGCATTTGATGCTCCTTAAATCGCGCTGCTTTGTTGGTGTGACCCTAAGGACGTGCTACCCCGTGTCAACGCTGCGAATCTGCTACATCGGGACCCTGCCACATGCCAAACCTCATTGAACCAAAACTCATCTCCGGAAACGCCAACATGCCATTGGCCGAAGCCGTCGCAAAACGAATGTCGATGCACCGGGGTATTAATGTCGGGCTGGTGGATGCGCGGGTCGAGCGGTTCAACGATGGTGAGATTTTCGTTGAGGTGTATGAAAACGTACGCGGCGAGGATATGTTCATCATCCAGCCCACATCGAACCCAGCAAACGATAACCTGATGGAATTGCTGATCATTTCGGATGCGCTACGTCGCTCTTCTGCTGATCGCATTACCGCAGTGATCCCGTACTTCGGCTATGCCCGCCAAGACCGTCGCTCAAAGGCACGTACACCGATCACGGCCAAGCTGGTTGCCAACATGCTCGTAGAAGCCGGCATCGAGCGTATCCTGACGCTCGATTTGCACGCGACGCAAATTCAGGGCTTCTTCGATATTCCCGTGGATAACCTTTATGCCTCCCCTGTTTTCGCGCTCGATGCGATGCACCATTTCAACGGTCAGATGGAAGAAGTCATGGTGGTTTCGCCTGATGTAGGTGGCGTGGCCCGTGCCCGCGACCTCGCGCAGCGTATCGGCGCACCGTTGTCCATCGTCGACAAACGCCGCGGCAAGCCCGGTGAAGTTGCCGAAATGACTGTGATTGGTGATGTCAAAGACCGCGTCTGTCTGATCGTGGATGATATCGTCGATACGGCTGGCACCCTTTGCAAAGCGGCCGAAGTGTTAATGGAACACGGCGCTAAAGAAGTGCATTCCTACATCACACACGGCGTGCTGTCCGGCCCCGCAATTGAACGGATCGGTAAATCCGTCATGAAGCACTTGGTAATCACCGACACGATTGAGCCAACCGAGGCTGTTAAAGCATGTAAGCAAATCCGCATCGTACCGACAGCGCCGATGTTTGCGCAGGCGATTTTGAACACGTGGAACGGCACGTCCGTGTCATCGCTGTTTGATCACAAGACGCTGCAGCCAATTTACGAGAATATGTATACGGGTGGCTAACGAAGCGCGGCTTAGTACACGTCCCACTCATCCGCCTGACGCAACTCACCAATCGCCTGCCATGCCACGCGCACACGGGCGACTTTGGTGTCGCCCCATGTTCGAAACACAATGGCAAAGCCTTCGTTGGTGATGTCCTCGGCTTGAACGTCCGCACGGGGATTCGTCTCGCTCGCCATATCCCACATAGACAGGTTCACTTGCACAGCTGGCAGCGTACGGAAACTTTCGGAAAATTCCACATGCGCACGGGTTTGACGTGCGCCATCGCCCGTCCACATGACACCATCATGCTCAAAATCCGAGAACAGGACCACATCGCCGTGATCCACCCCGATGAGGTGGTTTCTAAGTCTTTTCATGTCTTACCGTTGGCGTTTGAAGACCATTCCCTTACCCAGGTCACCCTAGATGCAAAAAACGGCAGATTTAAGCCTTAGATTTACTTTCCTCACTGGATCAGGACTGTGCGTGACTGCGCAGCCGCATGACCAACGGAATCATCAACAAAATAAGACCTCCGCCCATAAGAAAAGGCGCGCCTGGTAGGTAAATTCCTTCACTGTCTACGTAGATCTCGAATATCCAGGTGGCCCCCATTGGGGCCAGAAACGCACGATCGAGGCAAGGAGGCCGACAGGAGCAATGCAAGTTTCAGTGATGATTTCAAACGGGATGCGGTGCATCAGATTACAGTGCGGGGGTGATCCCCCTATTCGTAATGGGGGGATTACCACGCCAGTACCCGATTTTCGAGGAGAGCTCATTGCTGTTTTTCTTAAGTCTACCGAACATTGCCTCAGCAAGTACGATAGCCTCCCGAGCTATTAAACTTGGCAATGTGTCTAGCCTCTTAAAGGCGCTAACGATCTCACTATCTTTCAGGTTTTTGCAGAGAGATACCTTTGCATTCTGTGACATTCCATCGAGGTTCCTTTTAGAAAGCTGGAGGCTTTCCGTTGCTAAACCGTTTGAAACAATTACGTCGTGTTCGTTCAATAAAATATGATAATAGGAAGTTGCTTCACAAGTTTCGACGCGCTCTGCAATTGAAGATGTTAGGTGTTTAGCGGCGACAAATACCCTATCTGTGCCACACAGCAACTCAACCTCATAGCCTTCTAAAGCTACCCTATGTTGTGGCGATACAAAAAGGTCGTTGGCTGGAATTTTCGGAGCAATTGAACCTGCGAAAATGCGTATTGGCCGCTGATCTGGGAACCTTTTGAAAGTTGCTGACGATACATCAGTGCAACCGATCCACTGGATTTTCTTGCGCTTACCGCTCTCATTTAAAACGTATTCACCAACGCGAAGCGTCTCGACTTTTCTGGGTCCCGAAGGCGTCATGATGTCCGTTCCGTCGCAGAAACAAATAAATACTGGCGGCGGCGAAAAGTCAGCGCTCCCCAATGCGATTGCGCCGTTACCGAAACCATCCATCAGCGCTTGAGTTCCGCTGCCGTCAGTTACAAAGAAAAGCCTCTCGTAAGACCCATCGATAACAACAGAAATTACTGTAATTTGCTTGCCTTCAAGCGGATCAGGAACTTTATTATTAACAGGAAGATCGCCTGTGAGCTCTACAATGAAATTGTAGTTAACACCGTTGATTATAACCGTGGTGTCGGGATCTTCTGCACCACCATTGTGATCAAGGATAATATCGCCATTCACACCGCTATCGAAAGTTATCTCGACTGTTGGCTGTTGGCTGGTTGAATCGACATTAAGTGCGGCATTATTAGCTGACGAGCCGTCGCCGCGTGCGTAAAAACTTAA
>DQCL01000243.1:5922-8005 GCA_003533975.1 Octadecabacter sp.
ATTACGGCCCTTTTTAGGTTATTGTGAAGTGGTCCCACCTTTTCGGACAGGTTTGCAGCCTTTCTAAGGTGTATCGGGTTTAGGTTTCATGCCGCATCAGGTTACTGAGGCAACGCCCCGCGTATCTGTGCTTAAACTAATTGTTTCATAGGTCATGTTGTTGTTTTCTGGGTGGTTTGCGTTGCAAAAGAGGCGACCAACGCCTCGGCTTCGGCTAATAGATATGGGTCTATACCCGTGTGAAATCCGCGCTTTTCCAACAGTGAAACCAGTAAGGTCGTTGACAGGTTTCCCTTGGCACCGGGCGCATAAGGGCAGCCGCCTAAACCACCAACTGCGCTGTCAAAGGTGCGCAGCCCCATTTCGAGCCCCACCGAAACATTTTCGCAAGCCATGCCGCCAGTATCGTGGAAGTGGCCAGCAAGTTTTTCGGGTGCGACTAAATCCGTGACGGTTTCCAACATTCTGAGCACGGCGTCCGGGGTTGCGCGACCGATTGTATCGCCAAGCGATATCTCGTAGCAGCCCATTTCCGACATCGCGAAAGCAACATCGCGAACTGCGATTGGATCGACCGTCCCAGAGTATGGGCAATCGACCACACAGGACACATAGCCCCGTACAGGAATGGATGCATTTTGTGCAGCAGCAATTACCGGAATGAACCGTTGGAGGCTTTCTTCAATCGAACAGTTGATGTTCTTCTGGCTGAATTCTTCGGACGCGGAGGCAAAAACCGAAACCTCGTCGGCGCGTGCGTCTTTTGCGGCCTCATAGCCTCGCAAATTGGGTGTCAGAACGGAATAATCGACGCCATCCTGTCTTGTGATCCCCTCCATGACCTCAGCTGCATCGGCAAGTTGTGGCACCCATTTGGGAGATACGAAACTGGTAGCTTCGATTTTTTCAAAACCAGCCTGCGACAGCAGATTGATCAATGCAATCTTGGCTTCAGTCGGGATGAAAACCTTTTCATTTTGTAGGCCATCGCGGGGGCCTACTTCATAGACGCGAACATGATCTGACATTTTCCAAAACCTTATGCGACTTCCTGTTCTTCGAGGCTCACCAACACGGACCCACCTTCGACGGCGTCCCCGACGGCGCAATTCACAGCCAGAACCGTACCCGCGCGCGGGGCAATTAGGGTGGTTTCCATTTTCATGGCTTCCATAACACCCAGCTTAGCGCCTTCTTCGACTTGGTCCCCGACATTAACGCCCAGATTGACAATTGTGCCGGTCATTGGCGCAAGAACAGCATCGCTCACATCTGCAACCGCAGCGCTGCCGGAACGTGGGTCTGGAAACACAAGGTCACGTACGACGCCACCACACAGAACCGACACCAGCCTTTCCGCATTACGTTCCGCCACCAACGCGTTGGCCTGTACCAAAGTCGCCGCGTGGCCAATTCTGGCCGTCAGAAGGTCACCTGAAATCGAAATATTCGAAAGCGTAACAGGGTCGGGTTGTCCACCCGAACAAGTAATTGCCCCATCGCCATGCAACGTAATCCGGCGTTCAATTACCTCTCCATCATACGTGAAGTGAACAGTGTGTTCCGCATGTCCCCAAAGGCGAAAGCCAAAGTCACGGTTTGTCGGATAAAGTCCAAGCGCGGCAATCGCACCAAAGGCGATGTGGACCTCGCTAAGAGGCTCGCTGGCGGTCAAGGCCTCAAGATCCCTTTCGATCACCCCGGTGTCGAATGTCCCGTTTGCAAAGCCGTCGTGCTGCGCCAGTCGCGCCAAAAATTCGGCATTGGTCGCGGTTCCAGCAACATGGGTCTCATGTAACGCGCTCAACAATCCAGCGAGCGCGTCGTCTCGTGTGGGGGCATGGGTGATCACCTTAGCGATCATTGGATCGTAGAACGGGCTGATGCTGTCGCCACTGCGCACACCGGAATCGTTGCGCGCCAACGGGCTGAACGACAGGTGTTCAAGCGTGCCGGTTGCAGGCAAGAATCCTTTTGTGGGATCCTCGGCGTATAGGCGCGCCTCGAAGGAATGACCGTCGATGTGCAGGTCTTCTTGCGTCACGGGCAGCGGCGCACCGGATGCGACAAGTAATTGCCATTC
>DQCL01000034.1:0-3103 GCA_003533975.1 Octadecabacter sp.
GGATATTTATATGACAAAGACAAACGGGGCGGGGTTGTCTGGGGTCAGGTTTGGTGAAGCCGCTGAGGTTTGGTGTCAGCGGGGAGGGCGTAAACGTAAATGCGGGTTCGACAAATGTAGCGGGCAGGCGTAGAGGCGACGTATGAAAACCGTCTCCTTATCTGATGCACAAAACCTGCCATTGTGGCGCCGCCCCGTGACGTTGTTATTCCTCATGGCGGCGGCGATGCCGATTGCGTTTTCGACCTGGTCTGCGTTGCTCAACAATTTTGTGATTGAGGTTGCGGATTTCGATGGGGCGGACATTGGATGGCTGCATACGGTGCGCGAGATCCCGGGGTTTCTGGCGATTGGCGTGATCGTGTTGTTGATGTTGTTTCGCGAACAGGTGCTTGGTTTGGTGTCGCTTGCCCTATTGGGGGTCGCAACGGCGCTGACGGCGCAGTTCCCGTCGATGGGTGGCATTTTGGTGATCACGATGCTGAGTTCCATCGGGTTTCACTACTATGAGACCGTAAATCAGAGCCTACAGTTACAGTGGATCGACAAGGCACGCGCGCCGCAAACGTTGGGGTGGCTTATTGCGGCGGGGTCAGGGGCGACGTTTCTGGCCTATGTGTTGATTGTGCTGACATGGGAAAAGTTCGACCTGTCATATTCGGTCGTTTATTGGGCGTCAGGCGGGATTACTGCGATCATCGCGTTGTTTTGCATGTTTGCGTACCCGCAATTTGAAAGCCCCAACCCGCAGCGCAAACAGTTTATTCTGCGCAAGCGGTACTGGTTGTATTATGCGCTGCAATTCATGTCCGGTGCGCGGCGGCAAATTTTCGTTGTGTTTGCCGGATTTATGATGGTCGAGAAGTTTGGCTTTGCCGTGCATGAAATCACGTCACTGTTTTTGATTACGCTGTTGGCGAACATGGTGAGCGCGCCGCTGGTCGGCAAGGCGGTGTCCGTATGGGGCGAGCGTAATGCCTTGGTGTTTGAATATGTCGGCTTGGCAGTAATCTTTTTCCTATATGGCGGTTTGTACTACTTTGGGTGGGGCGTTGTGTTGGCATCGGGGCTTTATGTTGTGAACCATTTGTTCTTCAGCCTCGCCTTGGCGTTGAAGACGTATTTTCAGAAGATCGCAGACCCGCAAGATATTGCGCCGACGGCGGCCGTGGCCTTTACGATTAACCATATTGCAGCGGTGTTTCTGCCAGCAGGTCTAGGGTATCTGTGGTTAACATCGCCGCAATTGGTTTTCTTGGCGGCGGCAGGGATGGCGCTTGTGTCGCTGGCCTTGGCGTTGATGATCCCGCGCCATCCGGTTGAGGGAAATGAAACGGTATTTGTACGCCTGCGGGCGCAACTTGCGGAGTAGAGAATGACGACGTTCACAGCACTGACCACGATGATGGGAAAACCTGCCGCAGAAGCGATGAGCAACGCTATGGAGGGGATGGACCCCGCACCAACGGGCGTGGGCGTTTTCGAAGTGGAAGACGACAGCGGGCTATGGGAAGTTGGCGGATACTTTGAGGGCGCGCCGGACGAGGCGTCACTCGCGCTTTTGGCGGCGACGTTTGGCGCAAAGCCGTTTGTGGTGTCTGAGGTGCCGGAAACCGATTGGGTTGCCCACGTGAAGCGCGAGTTGCCCCCTGTCGAGGCGGGGCGGTTCTTTGTTTACGGGTCGCACGATGCAGAGGCGTTGCCGGACGATCGCATCGGCTTGCTGATTGATGCCGCGATGGCGTTTGGCACAGGGCATCACGGCACGACGCTGGGGTGCTTGCGCGCATTTGACCGGCTGTTGAATGACGGGGAAATGTTTGAAGACGTGGCCGACGTTGGGTGTGGGACGGCTGTTTTGGCAATGGCTGCTGCACGGACCACGCAGGCCAAGGTCATTGCCAGTGACATTGATCCAGTGGCGGTGGATGTTGCTGAAGTAAACATGGCGGCCAATGGAATGGCCGGTGCGGTGACGTGTGTGACTGCGGCTGGGTTTGATGACGGTGCGCTGGCGAATGCTGCACCGTTTGATTTGATTTTCGCAAACATCCTTAAGGGGCCGCTGATTATGCTGGCGCCGAATATGGCGACGAACGCGAAGCCGGGCGGATTCGCGATTCTGTCCGGGCTTTTGAACGAACAGGCCGACGAAATCATCGGCGTTTATGCACGCAATGGATACAATCTGGTGCATCACGATCAGATTGGAGATTGGTCGACGCTAACCCTACGTAAGGAAACATAGTAAAACCGCATTTGAAGCTGTTTTTCCCTTAAATTTAGGGGTCTGCCTTATTTTTGTCGCAATTGAGGCGGAAATTGGTCGCGTTCGGTGGGGGCCGAGTTGAGTAGGCTGCCAAATGACGATTGATGCTTCTTTAGACAAACGTTTGAATAAAATTGCCCGTAACCATGAACGTATGCGCCGCAATGGCGTTGTTCATCGTGTTGGCAAGGATGGCCTGATCCGGTCCCGCCCACGTTTGGTGAGTGACCGTTTTCCGTTGAAAGGCGTGATGCTAATTGTCGCCCTGTTTGTCGCATTTAAGTCGTTGCTGTTTGCACAGCTCGGCGCGGGAAATTACGCAGAAAAAATCGAAGCGCTACGTTCTGGATCCATGATTGAACGGGCTGGCGCTGTGTTGATGCAAGAAGAGCCTGTGACCGTTGCAATCGGTGGGTACCTCAATCAATTTATCGCTCAGCGCTAGGGCGCGAGATACAGTAACGAGTACGTTTCATCCTCAGGAACATAAAAAGGCCGCGTCCATTGATTTGGACGCGGCCTTTGTTATTCGTTTGTGGTGGCGATGGCCGAAAACCGTGCCGCAGTTAGCGGATCAGGTTACCTTTGGCGATTTCTTCGATGTCGCCGCGGACCAGGCCGATATCGTCCAGTTCACGGTTGGACAACTTGTTAAGGGAATTGCGTGTCATGCGACGGTCATTCCAAGAAACAAATGTGCCAATCAAAGCAACAAAGGAAAAACCGGATTTTGCGTTTGCAGTGCGGAAAGCGATGGCTGCCATGGTGAAGTCTCCTGAATGTGTGGGCTGGCGCCGTTAAAGGTCTATCGTCGTTCTAAGGCGCAATTAGGAT
>DQCL01000034.1:3153-13695 GCA_003533975.1 Octadecabacter sp.
AAGCCTTTAAAATAAGGCGCTAATTGACTTAAAGAAACGTCGGTTTTAGGGCTGTTGGTGACGTTTTCGAACCCTAAATGTGGCGAAGGTGGTTAACGCGCCTGTGGCGAAAATGTCAAAAGGACTAGGCGGGTGTTCGCGTTTTGTGCTAACGAGTAAGGAACGAACAACAAAAAGAGGGCAGGCATGCGGGTTTTGGGCATTGATCCAGGGTTGATGAACATGGGCTGGGGGGTGATTCACGTGGATGGATCACGTCTAAGCCATGTTGCGAATGGTGTTTGCAAGTCCGGCAAGGGTGATTTGGCGCAGCGGTTGTTGGCGCTGCATGACCAGCTTGGCGCGGTCATTGCCGAGCATATGCCAGACGCCGCAGCCGTTGAGCAGACTTTTGTGAATTCAAACGGGGCCGCAACGCTGAAACTTGGGCAGGCCCGTGGTGTCGCGATGTTGGTTCCGGCACGCGCTGGGCTGGCTGTGGGGGAATATGCCCCCAATGCAATTAAGAAGGCGGTCGTGGGGGTTGGACATGCGGACAAAGCGCAGATCGCCCATATGGTGAAGCTGCAATTACCCGGCGTTGATTTGGCTGGGGCAGACGCGGCGGATGCTTTGGCGATAGCGATTTGCCATGCGCATCATCTGCAATCTGCGCGAGCAATCGCAAGGGTCGCGCCAGCGGTACGCAAAAGGACAGTCGCATGATCGGGCGTATCGCAGGGCGGTTGGAATACCGCGCAGCCGACCATGTGCTGATCGACGTCAAAGGCGTGGGCTATATTGTCTATGTGAGTGATCGCGTTATGGCGACATTGCCGGGCGTGGGTGAAGCCGTTGCGCTTTATACTGACCTGCTGGTGCGTGAAGACCTGTTGCAGCTGTTCGGGTTCACGACGTTGGTTGAAAAAGAATGGCACAGGTTGCTGATGTCCGTGCAGGGCATTGGCGCGAAAGCATCAATGGCGATCTTGGGGGCACTGGGCGCGGACGGCGTGAGCCGCGCGATTGCCCTGGGCGATTGGGCTGCGGTGGCCACGGCCAAGGGTGTCGGTCCGAAGACGGCCAAAAAGACCATTCTGGAATTGAAGGACAAAGCCCATAGCGTGATGGCGATGGCGGGAACTGGTGTTGCACCTGCGGCGGACGGGGGGGCGTCGCCCACCGCTGACGCGGCGGACGACGCCGTTCTTGAACCTGTCAGCGCCCCGATTGAGGCCAGCGGAGCGGTGCAATCGGATGCGCTATCCGCGCTGGGCAACCTTGGGTATGGGCCGTCTGATGCCGCAAGCGCTGTGGCGCAGGCGGCGGGCGAGAACGTGGGCGCAGACGCGGCGACGTTGATCCGTGCAGCGCTTAAGCTGTTGGCTCCGAAGGGGTAGGGCAAATGCGCACCGGTCATCCAAATGAATGGGTTCTTTTTCGCGCCGCTGGTCGCGTGCGCGGCAGTGAGGCATAAGGCAGACATGAGTGAACCAGACGACCCATCATTGCAGCCACAACGCCAGTCCGAGGACGCGGCCCACGAGGGGGACCGCGCGTTGCGCCCGCAAGCGCTGGACGAGTTTATCGGCCAAGCGGAAGCGCGCGCGAACCTGAAGGTGTTCATCGAGAGCGCAAAGCGGCGTGGTGAGGCGATGGACCACACGTTGTTTCATGGGCCCCCCGGTTTGGGGAAAACCACGTTGGCGCAGATCATGGCGCGGGAGTTGGGCGTTGGGTTTCGCATGACATCGGGCCCTGTGTTGGCCAAGGCGGGCGACCTCGCGGCGATCCTGACCAACCTTGAGGCGCGGGATGTTTTGTTTATCGACGAGATTCACCGCCTTAATCCGGCGGTCGAAGAAGTGCTGTATCCCGCGCTTGAGGATTTTGAGCTGGATTTGGTGATTGGCGAGGGGCCAGCGGCACGCACGGTGCGGATTGAATTGCAGCCCTTTACCCTGATTGGGGCGACCACCCGCATGGGGTTGCTGACGACGCCATTGCGTGACCGTTTTGGCATTCCGACACGGTTGCAGTTTTATACGACCGAGGAATTGCACCAGATCGTCACCCGTGGCGCGCGGCTGATGGGTGCGCCTGCGACGCCGGATGGCGCACAAGAGATCGCCAAACGCGCCCGTGGCACACCGCGTATTGCGGGGCGTTTGCTGCGCCGTGTTGTGGATTTCGCAATTGTTGAGGGGGATGGAACTGTCACCCAAGAGATTGCCGACAGTTCATTGACGCGGCTGGGCGTGGATCATCTGGGGCTGGATGGTGCGGATCGGCGGTACTTGCGGTTGATTGCCGAGAACTATCAGGGCGGGCCTGTGGGGATTGAAACCCTCTCGGCGGCACTGTCTGAAGCGCGGGATGCGCTTGAGGAAGTGATTGAACCCTATTTGCTGCAACAAGGCCTGATCCAACGCACCCCGCGCGGCCGTATGTTGGCGCAAAAGGCGTGGACCCATTTGGGGATGGCAGCGCCCAAGGGTCAGGGCGACATGTTTGGGGGGTAGTGTGGGTGTGGTTTGGGTGGTTGCGTTGAATGACTGCTGAGAGCCCAAAGTGCGTGATGCTGCGTTAGTCACCAACGGCAGCTATCATGAGAGAAGCATAAACCTTCGACAATTGCTTGGGTGTCGAACTGGTTTTTTTGCGGCATCAAACGAGGCGGTTTGCGCATGTTCCAAACAGGGCTTTTTTGACCGGTTGGTTTCGAAGACATTTCGAAAGCATCGATTCTGGCCGTTGGAGCAATAAATTTCAAAAAAACTGCCCCAGCCCAGTCAAAACGAATATCAATTCACACCACGCCGGGAACCTTTTTCTTTTCACAGCATCTAATGGTGTGAGTGTCAAAAACTGGCGCTGTTAAATCACCAAAGGAAATGAAATGTTTAAACCCATGATACTGAGCGCCACTCTTTTGGCCACTTCTGCAACTTTTGCATTCGCCGAAGGCCACGCGGCGATGCTTCAGTCACCTCCCGGTGAGCCCTTTGTTCAGGTCAGCGATGTCCTGCCATTGCCCGCCTTCATCCCCGGTTTGGGCACGCTGTTTGTCTCGCCTGATACACTGCCTGCTGGTCCGTTTCTTGCCTATGACCATGATGGCATGCTCTCCGCGACGGTCTATATGACTCCGTTGGACGAGCTAAAGAATGGTGTTTCCTATGACGATTTGGCGGTTGGCACGCACGAAGTTATCGCCGTCGACGTTTATTACAATGCTGGCCATCCCGGCGTGGACGTACCACATGCGCATATCGTGCTCTATCACGACGCAGAAGCCAAAGCACGGCTGGCCAAATGATCATTGCACGGCGTAGAGCCTTGACGATGGGGGGCAGCGTTTTTGCTGCCCTCGCAGCGCCTGCAATCTTGCGTGCCGCACCACTTCAAGTGGTCAAAATGCAAGGTTCAGCGCGCGGCGAAAGAGTGTGGTTCAATCCACTGGGCGTTGCAATACCTGCAGATTCAACCGTCCGTTTCGTCAACCATGATCCGGGCAACGGCCATACCGCCACGGCGTATCATCCCGATAATTTTGATCGTGTCCGTCGCATCCCGCAGGCAGCCGCCCCTTGGGATAGTGATTTTCTTTTGCCCGATGAAAGTTTTGAGGTGACGTTCACCGTGCCCGGTGTCTATGACTATTACTGCATTCCGCATGAGATGGCGGCCATGGTCGGACGCATTGTGGTGGGCACCCCCCTGGACACAGGTTGGGAAGGACCGAGCACTGACACCACAGACGTGTCGCCCGAGGTGCTGGCAACGCTGCCAACCGTCGAGGAAATCCACGCCCGTGGGCGGATCGAACAGAAAGATGGCGCATGATTGCCCGGTCAAACCACCAAGATATAGCCCATCTGGGGGGGGATACCCCCGAGAACGCACTCATTGCCGCCGCCAAGGATGGGGATGAAGCCGCAGTGCGGGAGCTGATCCGGTGGATGAATCCGCGAATTTTTCGAATAGCGCGCGGCATTGTTACAAGCGATGTAGAGGCCGAAGATGTTGTTCAGGAAACCTATTTGAAAGCATTTACTCAGCTGGACAAGTTTCGCGGCGACGCCCAGTTTTCTACTTGGATCACGCGCATCGCAATCAACACTGCACGAATGCAAATCCGCCGCGTCCGACCACAGGAGGAGTACGATACCGTGGCCGAAGACCAACAGAACCCGGACTTTTTACTTACATTTCCCGGACAAGATCCTGATCGACCAGAAGCGGCTCTTGGGAGAGCACAGATGCGTGTCCTCTTGGAAGAAGCTGTGGCACTTCTGCCAGCAGACTTACGTTTACCCTTTCTGATGCGCGAAGCCGAAAGCATGAGCGTGCTTGCTATAGCGCACGACCTATCGCTCAACCCTATCACAGTTAAGACCCGCCTCTTTCGTGCGCGCCGTCGATTACGCACCGCCCTCGAAGATCGCATACAGGGCGGTTTNNCGCTGATCTGAGCGCGCCGCGCGATAAGTCTGACGCCCGCCATTTCTGCGGACCTCTCGGCTGACCGTTGAAGGCGACCGCTTCAGGCTTTTGGCGATTGAACGCAAGGACTGCTTTGCGACCAAGCCGCGCGATATCTCCTCACGTTCCAACAGGCTCAAAGCAAATCGCGACCTCTTACGGGCAGCGGGTCGNNGACGCCATCTTTCCATTCGATGGCGCGCGCTGTGTTGGTATGGCAGATCGGGTCGTGGCAGAGTTGAAAGCGAGCAAATACCTGTGAAAAAGCGTCACGACCTCTTACGGGCAGCGGGTCGGATCCCGCCGAACTGCGCCAAATGGGGGAAGATCGAAGACGACGCACGATCGAAATGCCGTCCAATCGAACTCATCGACTCTCCGCGCTGCCACCGATCCCACATCTCAGACTTCTGTTTGTCCGTGTAAAACGTCCGCGTACGATACTTCATCTCTAACACTCCATCTTTCCAAAAAGATTAAAGTGTTGCGCTCACCCGTTGAAACCGCCCCGCTTTGCCGCCGTTATTGTAACGCGCGGCGAATGTCCCAAATGAGCCCAATGAAGACATCGCCCTGCATCACCAAGCAACGGTGTCTAAGACGCCGCAAAGCTTATTCTGACACGCCACAACTTAATGCTCTGCAGACGCTAATCGACGGTCTACTGAACGACTGGCCGTGCTCAAATTGGCATTATTTCGTGGGCGAAACCGACAGTGAACTTTTTCTTCCAATCCCTCTAGGCCCCAACGCTCGAAGCCAAAGAACTTCGAGAAATGCGGATGCTCGCGTCAATCTCAGAACGCCTTTCGTGACCGCTAATCACCATCCGGTTCCCACGCGAAGGGTGCAAATGCGGCATCCAAAGGGAGCTGCAGCAAATTCGCGGTCATATTGCTAAGAGTTTTATTTGCGACTCCGATGATAACCTCCAACGCCTGTTCCGGCGCATAGCCAGCAGCTAAAAAATCTGCGTACTCAGATGCGCAATCCCGACCACGGTCGGTCGTCAATTTCCGGGCAAACCGCGCCAACGCCGCGAGCCGCGTGTCTCCCGGATCGTTCTCGTGCCGCATGGCAATGACGTGCGCATCATCCAACTCTGCCTCCGGCGCAAATGCGGTATGACCGGCCACACAATATCTACATCGATTTGAGACGCTGACGGCCAGTTGTATGACCTCACGTTCCGCGGGAGCGAGACGGTTTTTACCGAAAGCAGCGGTCAAACCGGAGAACCCACTCATTGCATCAGGGAGCCCTCCGTAAACTGCGTAGACGTTTGGAACGAAACCACGCGCCTCGTTCATCGCTTCAAAAATTGGGCGCGACTGCACCGCCGCGCTTTCCGCCGTATGAATTGGTAATTCCATGGTGTTTCCTTATAGGCACCGTGAACGCCGAGCCTTTTTGTCGAGTGGCATGTTTTGATACGTGTCCGCCACGACGCTTGGTTTTTTGTTGACTTCGGCGTCAACCGAGAGTTTCTAAGCCCTTCTCAGAACGTCGAATTCAACGCTTCTGGAGCCAGGTCGGCAGTAAGGCATAGGCATTGTCGAAGGTCGGTGTTGCAGGAGAGAGACCGAGCGTCTTGAACAACTTCATTAGCGTTGAATCGTTGTAGGCGTCGAAGGTTTCCGTTGCCCCTCCCACGTGCTGCCCACCCACAAATATTTGCGGGATAGTCGGGACGCCTGTTCTGTCATGTAGGGCTGCCCGTACGTCCGACGCAAATGCCTGCCCGCCTTCGAAAGATGCCGCGTCCAAGTTGACAGACTTGTACGGCACATCCAGAGCCGCAAACAATCTACGGACAGACCAGCAGAACTCACACCATTCCAATGCAAACAGTACAATAGGTTGGTCCGGGTCGCTGATCTGAGCCGTCACAAAGCTAGCGGCTTTGGGGCTCACCGTCATCGGCTTGGCTGCGACCACAGGCATAGATTTGGGTGCTGCATCAAATCGACATCCAGGTGTGGAGCGGGAAATGTCGAGCTCTGCGGCATCCATGTCTGCCGCAATTTCCTCAAAAAGCGGCGTGGACATGTAACGCTCGCCAGTATCGGGAACCATGGCGAGAACGTTCGCCCCCTCGGGCGCGGTTTCGGCGATTTTAAGAGCTGCCGCAGCGGTGGCTCCGCCGGTAATGCCTGCCAATATCCCTTCCTTGCAGGCAAGATCTCTTGCGGTTCGAAGCGCATCCTCCCCTGAGACGCCACAGTATTGGTCAATGATGTCCAGATCACGAACCTCTATCGCAAAGCGAGACAGGAAATCTGGAGACCAGCCTTGCATTGGGTGCGGCCTAAATCCGGAATGGCTGCGCCCATCGGTGCTGTCGTTCCCTTTGCCGCTTGCAAGCATCGGAACATTGTCGGGCTCAACTACGGCAATCTTTGTGTTTGGGCTATGAAGACGCAAGGTCTCACCAACACCACTTAACGTTCCGCCGGTGCCGAATCCGGTGACAAAGTAGTCCAGTGATATGGACTGGAAGTCGGCGAGGATTTCGACAGCCGTTGTTTGAGCATGTACACTGGCGGTTGCCGGATTTGAGAATTGATTGGCCAGAAACCAGCCATGTTCGCGGGCAAGTTCTTCGGCCTTGGCAACCATGCCGGTCCCCTTCTCAGACGCAGGCGTCAAAACGACTTTTGCGCCTAAGAAGCGCATGAGTCGGCGGCGCTCGACGCTAAAGCTTTCCGCCATCACAATGACCAGCGGATAGCCCTTTTGCGCACAAACCATCGCAAGGCCGATGCCTGTGTTTCCGGAGGTTGCTTCGATAACTGTTTGCCCCGGCTTTAAGGCGCCGGAATTTTCCGCAGCTTCTATGATGCCAAGCGCAATACGGTCCTTAACTGAGCCCATCGGATTAAAGGCCTCTAACTTGGCAAATACCGACACGCCCTTTGGCGCGATGTGGTTAAGTTTGACGACAGGCGTTCGCCCGACAGTATCGAGAATTGATCCCTTAGGGCCGAACCAATCGGCCACTTTTAGATCTTCAAAATCGAGTGTATTCGTAAGGTTCTTTTCAGCTATTTTCAGCATTTTATTAGTCCCTTAGGCGGCAATTGCGGAATGTGAATATGTCAGCGCTTCTTGCTCAGTTTTCATGCATGCGGACAGCTTCATGTGCAGTGATTTCAACTCGTCGAAATCCCATTCAAGCGAAGCAACTTTGTTGGTGAGGTCGAATAGGGTCGGTGCAATCTGATCTCTCTCGACCTGATAGGCTCGAGCGTCTCCGGAGGTGTCATACAAAACGCGGGCAAGCCGGTTCGCGTCCAAGAACGCATCCGTGATCCCATGCGCGGTTGCTGGGTCTTTGAAGTAGCCAGCGTCACCAACCAAAGCCCAGCCAGGACCTGCGCATTGGCATATGTGCCCGGGCGCTCCGGGGAATTTCCTCATCCGTTCGACAGGACCTCGCGCGCTAAGATCGGCTGCGATTTCAGGCTCCCAGGTCGCGAGTATTTTTGTCGCGCCGCTAAAAGCATCCTTCGCGAACCAAGAGCGAAAGGCGTCTGGCGCGCATGACGTGAACAAGCAGTGCGCGCCGTTCGTCGTTGGGATCAATCCCGCTGCGATCTTGTCTCCGAAGTACCAACGGTAGCCCTCGTTCGGAATACCTTCGACGTAAGTGTATGCAGTAGCCGAACGTTCATTTGAGGTGGCAATCGTCGCAGCGTTCACATGGTCCGCAACCATCGAGTTGCGACCATCGGCACCAATGACGATATCGGCTGAAACGCTTTGTGTCGTGCCGTCTGGATGACGCAAGACGGCGCCAGTCACCCGATCATCAGTATCTTTAACAAGATGCACGAGGCTTGTGCCGGTTCGCAATTCTGCGCCGGCGGCCACGGCGGCTTGCCCCAACGCATTGTCCAAAAGCCAGCGACGCGGTGCGTAAAGGCCCATTGCAACGCTGTCTGGTTTAATGGGCACCGACACTCTTTCATCGCCATAGTGAAAGTGAGTGCTTGCGACGATCGGAGTGGCCGCAGCGATTTCGTTGAGCAAGCCCCACTGGCCAAGCAGGGTCACGGCTGGTCTCATCAGCGCATGGGTTGAGCGCGTGTCACG
Organism: Octadecabacter sp.; assembly: GCA_003533975.1. Lineage (GTDB taxonomy): Bacteria > Pseudomonadota > Alphaproteobacteria > Rhodobacterales > Rhodobacteraceae > Octadecabacter. Next base: position 11,713 of record DQCL01000034.1, read on the forward strand.
AACCTCATGTTCGCGATCAACAATGAGCACCCGCGCACCGTTTCGCGCCATCAACATGGCCGTGGCCGAACCCGCGCAGCGAGCTCCAATGACAATTGCATCGTAGTGATATCTGGAGAATTTATTTGGCATAGTTTGGTTTCCTGTTCAGGCGGCTAGGGCGTGGCCAAGACCAGCGCTCAGGTGAATGGCCAGCGCTTTTGCGTCGTCAGAAGCACCGTCGATGAAAGTTGATTTGCGTTGCCGAAGGTACGGCAGACCCATTGCGTAGAGGCCGTCTGTCACGACTCCACCGTCATGCATCAACGCGCCCTTGCTGTCGAAGACCGGGAGCTTGAGCCAGCTGAAATCCGGGCGATATCCGGTGGACCAAATGATAGCATCGAAGCCTTCGCGGACAAAGTCTATGCTCAGGCGTGGTTCTGCCGGAATCTCGGTTGAGGCGTATCGCTCACGCGGACCCACAAGGCCGTTCAGCCCATTCTCATCGACCCATTGGTCGATAGATTCCAGAAGCCGGTTCATTTTTAAGTCTGCAGACGCGCAAAGATTTGCCAACGAGCCCGAGAACAATGCGCGACCTTCGCGCATAGTAGCCAGGCGACCGGTGATCTCGACACCAACCTGTTGCAGCGTGTTGAGATCTATCGTTTCGTCCGCCACCAATGTCAGCGAAGGCGTTCGGCGCACGCGTGCGATGTCATCAACTTGTGTGTGCGGAATTGTTGTTGCGCCGATGGCCTCAAGCCACATCGAAATATCTGCTCCGCGATACCGGCGCGGAAAGCGCAAATGGTTACCCACGGCCAAAACGACCTGGCGACCGGAAAGTTGAATTTCACGGGCAAGCTGCAGACCGGACGCAGAAGCGCCCACAATCAAAACCTTGCCATTCGGCAGTTGCGCCGGACGTTTGTAATTCAATGGTGTGAATTGCTGAATTCTCTGGGGCAACAGTGCCGCAAAGTCGGGAACTTTCGGGATCGCGCATGCACCGTTGGCCATCACGACGCTTTTGCATGAAATCATGCCCTGATCGGTTTGAACGATGTAGTGACCGGGGCTACTTCCAACAGAAATAACTCGCGTTTCGCTTTGAATTGGGGCTGCGATCTGACCCGCGGAGGCCGCCATGTTCTGAACCAGTTCAGATACATGCATGTACCCTTCCGGGTCGGACCCTCGGTAGCTCAATCCGGGCAAGCCATTCATCCAGTTTGGGCTGAGAAGACGCAGGCTATCCCAACGCTCTTTGCGCCAACTGTTGGCGATTTGTCCGCGCTCAAGAACTACATGGTCGACGCCAAGTCGCGATAGTTCAAAACTCATAGCGAGACCGCATTGTCCGGCGCCGATGATAACTGTGGTTGTGCGTTTCATTTTTTAGTCCTTGGCGAGCGTGCGCCTGCAAGCGGTTTCCAGGCCAAAATTTCCGGTTGGGGGTCGCGGTGGCGGCGGGAAAATCCGCCACCGCTTGATCACTCAAATAGCGCCGTACCACATCACTTTGCGTGTCATCTGTTCGCGAACATCGTCGCGGGTGATACCCATATCTCTCAGATCACGGTTGCTGAGTTCCAGCATCTGACGGTATTCGCGCTTCACCTTACGGTTTGCAGCCCAGGCTTTCAGGTTTTGCCTGACGTTCTGGGAGAAATGTCTCCACTCAGCGGTCGGCAGTGTTGATGTGATATACGCCATGTTTCTGGCTCCTTTTGGGTGTGATGTTTCGCCGTCAGTTCACACTGACGTGGACGTTTGTTGGATTGGTGATGATGTCGAAAACGGCCGAACGCTTTTGCGATTGCGCGACAATGGCAGCGATCTCTTCTTGAGTGGCTTCAGCATCGATTTCGAAGGACACACGGATGGCGCTGAAGCCATTACGGACATCGGCGTCAATGCCGAGAATTCCCGAGATATCCATGTCGCCTTCGACTTTGGCCTTTACCGAATTCAGCTGAATTCCACGGTGCTGCGCGA
>DQCL01000010.1 GCA_003533975.1 Octadecabacter sp.
GTCCCGCATTTCAGATAGATAGTCTAGCTTCTGACCGAATTTTTCATTGACCCCACGGTCCGGCTTATCGCCGCCCGCTGGCACATAAAAGTTGTGAACTGTCACCCCATTTTCCAGCCGCCCCGCGATGTGGCGGGCATGGCCAAGGGACGCAAAATCCTGTGCGTCAACTTCCTCAATCGCCATCTTGGAAAAGATCGCAACCCCGTTGTACCCCTTCTGGCCACGCGCAACCATGTGGCGGTAGCCAAGGGCGTGAAACTGCTCCAACGGGATCTTTTCGACAGGGCTTTTACACTCCTGCAAACACAGCACATCAGGCGCTTCTTCCGTCATCAAACGCGCAACCAATCCTTCGCGCAACCGAACTGAGTTGATGTTCCAAGTAGCGAGCGTAAATGACATGAAATTCTCCTGATTTTACGGGACTCTAACTGGCTGTTGGTTGCTTTGCCAGCCACTGCGAAACCCGCGCTAACCCTTCCTTAAGAACCTTCGGGTAACATGCGAATCCGATGCGAACATAACCTTCAACGCCCAGCGCCGATCCTGGCGTAAACATCACACCGGTCTCCTTCAACAGCGCAACGCATTGATCATACGACGAAAAATCCAGATTAAAGGCTACAAACGCCGTTGTCCCAGCTTTTGGTTTTACATAGCGTGCCTTGGGCTCGCCCTGCACCCATTCATCCAAAACCGAAAGATTGCCGCGCGTAATCTCATGCGAGCGCTCCAAAATCACGTCTTTGGCTTCCAGCGCCATCGCCGCGAAATAGTCATCAACCATACCAACACTAATTGTGGTGTAGTCACGGTGAATTTCACACGCATCGAGCAAACCTTCAGGCCCCACGATCCAGCCCAATCGTAACCCAGCTAAAGAAAATGCTTTGGACGTCGATCCCGTAGAAATCCCCTTATCATAAACATCCACGATTGACGGCACAGGGTCACCCTGCTCGGTTCCGCGATAAACTTCGTCACACAGCACCCACGCACCAACGGATCGCGCAATTTCGGCAACACGTTCCAACCCTGCGCGCTCAATCAATGCGCCTGTCGGGTTATTTGGATTGGTCAATGCAATAACCTTAGTTGCCGGGGTCACTGCCTGTGCAACGGCATCCCAATCCGGCAACCAGCCGCCCGCCTCACTTAACGCAATCTCCGTCACGTCTGCACCTAAAGACCGCGGAATTGCCGTGTGTTGTTGATACGTTGGCGTCACCGCCACCACATGATCCCCAACACCGACAAGCGTTTGATAAACCATGTGGTTTGCACCAATCGTTCCATGCGTAATCAGTACATTTTCGGCACTTTGATCAGCAAACATCGCGGCCACCAACCCGCGAAGTCGGGTTGACCCGCGAATCTCCCCATAGGTCATTTGCATCGCCGCTATTTCGCTCGGCATCTGCTGCGTAGTCCCTGCCATTTGCATCAATTCCGCAAGCGTCAAAGACGCCACGCAAGTCTCAGCTAGGTTTAGGTCACACTTGGTTTCCCAAGCATTCATCCACTGCTCAACACCAAACGGTTCAATCTTCATGCCAACTCTCCCTTGGCGTCACTGGAACAGGACGGCTGCTCAAGGTCCATCCCCCTCGCTCTCTATTTGCCTTTGTTTCTCAAGTATCCGGGGGGAGTCCAAAGGACGGGGCAGCGCCCCTATTTTCAGGCGCACACATAAAAACGCCCCGACCAATTAAGGCCGGGGCAAGTCCAACAGGGAGAAAGTGAAGAAACCCCATCATAAAGGAACTTCTTCTGGCTAGCCCACATCAACAGGCAAAGCCTTGATCTGCATCAAGCAACGAGACGATACCCGCCACTTTCTGTTACCAATAAACGCGCATTGCTGGGGTCGGGCTCAATCTTCTGACGCAGCCGGTAAATATGCGTCTCAAGCGTGTGGGTCGTAACGCCAGCATTATAGCCCCAAACCTCATGCAAAAGAACGTCCCGCGCCACGACACCTTCGGTCGCGCGGTAAAGATACTTAAGAATATTCGTCTCTTTCTCGGTCAAACGAATCTTCTTGTCGTCTTCGGTGACCAACAATTTTTGCGCCGGCTGGAATGTATAAGGCCCAAGCGTGAATATGGCATCTTCCGATTGCTCATGCGTTCGCAGCTGGGCGCGAATACGGGCCAAAAGCACAGGAAACTTGAATGGTTTGGTGACGTAGTCGTTCGCACCAGCATCAAGCCCGAGGATTGTGTCACTATCCCCATCATGGCCCGTCAGCATTACAATCGGGCATTTCACACCTTGTTTACGCATCAAACGGCACAGTTCGCGACCATCAGTATCGGGAAGTCCGACATCCAGTATAACAAGATCATAAAGCCCTTCTTTGGCTTTCGTCATTGCTTCAGCGCCATTGCCTGCCTCAAAGACATCAAAGTCCTCAGTCATGAGCAATTGCTCACCAAGCGCTTCGCGTAGATCTTCATCATCATCGACGAGCAGTATTTTTTTGAGTTGTGCCATTACTGGTATCTCCTTCGTTGCATCCTAGATGTGTTGAGATACGTGTTCACACAAGTTTTATGGCAACTTCTCACGCCGTCGTGTCGAATGAGGGGTAAATGTTTCAATTTCCCACACTTACAGGTATTCGGTTGCTACAATTTGAGGCCATTTATGACATTCGCTCCTAATCTGACAGAACGTCTCGCCCGCGCCCGCGCTGATTTGCGCATGGGGGTGCCAGTCGTGGTTTCTGATCGTGACGGGGATGCGATGGTTGTTTCCGCGGAAACCATTATCCAATCAAGGCTGGGCGGCCTGATTGATATGTCACCGGTTCTCGCGATCACAGATCACCGCGCCAAAACTTTGAAAGTGCCCGCTTATGACGGTGACATTGCCCGTGTGATTTTACCAAGGGGTGCTGACATTAAGTGGATCCACTCTATTGCGGACCCTGCTGATGACCTGCGCAGCCCTCTGAAAGGCCCGTTCAAGACACAACGTGACGGCACACCCATTACACATCGTGCAGGAATCGCGCTGGCCAAATCGGCACGACTTTTGCCAGCATGTGTTGTCGTCCCCCTAGAAAATGGAGCGGCATTTTCAGTTAAGCACGATCTTACTATCCTCGCCGCGAAGGTCATCCTCTCAACTGACCTATCCCCCCTCCATCCTGTCATTGCCGCTCGGCTTCCGCTTGATGTGTCAGAAGCAGGACGTTTGCATATTTTCCGCCCTGAAGACGGCGGCGAAGAACACTACGCCGTTGAGATCGGAAGCCCGAACCGCGATGCCCCTGTGTTGGCACGTTTGCATTCAGCTTGTTTTACGGGTGATCTGCTTGGCAGTCTTAAATGTGACTGCGGCCCGCAATTGCGTGGCGCAATGGCGCAAATGGGAACTGAAGGCGCAGGCGTACTCTTATACCTGAACCAAGAAGGGCGCGGCATTGGCCTTGCCAATAAGATGCGTGCCTATTCATTGCAGGATCAGGGGTTCGATACCGTTGAGGCAAACCACCGCCTTGGGTTCGATGATGATGAACGGGATTTTCGCATCGGGGCCGAAATCTTGCGCAAAATGGGTTTCTCGCAGGTTCGTTTACTCACCAATAACCCAGCCAAGATCGCTAAACTGGAAAGCTGCGGTTTAGAGGTCACAGAGCGTGTGCCGCTCAAAGTTGGGGAAAACCACCATAACAAAGCCTACCTTGCGACCAAAGCCACCAAATCCGGACACCTTCTTTAACGCGCAAACCGAAGTAAGATCGCGCCGATAAGCGTGAGGAATGTCGACCCGACCTTAAACAGGTCCAATCGCTCGCCCATAAAGAACAC
>DQCL01000150.1 GCA_003533975.1 Octadecabacter sp.
TCTTTCGCAAATTAGCACGGGTGGTATGACCGTCGATCATCTGGACGCTGTCAGCAGGCCGCATTCCATTTCGGGCAATCTGGTGCACCATGGATGCTCGCGAAACGAGTTCTACGAGTACAAGGCCAGCGCGGAAAAGCTGTGTCAGGTCGGCTGCATGATGGAAAACCTCGGTTGCAAAGGCACGCAGGCGGCGGGCGATTGCAACACGCGGGCGTGGAACGGGTCAGGGTCGTGTATCTCTGGCGGGTATCCTTGCATTGCTTGCACCGAGCCGGGTTTCGAAGAACCAGGCCATCCTTTTGCGGAGACCCCGAAAATTGCTGGTATCCCAATTGGCCTGCCCACCGACATGCCCAAAGCGTGGTTCGTCGCTCTGTCGTCGCTCTCTAAGGCCGCCACGCCAAGGCGGCTTCGTGAAAATGCCTCGTCAGACCGGCTGAATGTTTACCCCGAACGCAAAAAGACAGGACGCAAATTATGAGCCGGCTTGTTGTTGGACCTTTCAACCGCGTCGAAGGCGACCTCGAAGTGCGGCTGGATATCAAGGGTGGCGCGGTTGAACGGGCCGAGGTCGTCTCGCCGCTGTTTCGCGGGTTCGAGAAGATGTTGGTGGGAAAAAACCCTTCGGATGCGCTGGTTATTGCGCCGCGGATTTGTGGCATTTGTTCGGTCAGTCAATCGGTTGCAGCCGCTGAAGCATTGGCAGAAGCGCAGGGCCTTGTCCGTGCGCCAAACGGGCAATTGGTTACGAACATCGTGCATGCGGCCGAAAATGTCGCCGATCATCTGACCCATTTCTACATGTTCTTCATGCCGGATTTTGCCCGTCCAGTTTATGCGGATCAGACATGGCATGAGGACGTCGTGAAGCGCTTCGCCGCGATGAAGGGCAGCGCTGTGCAAGACATGCTGCCACGCCGCGCCGAGTTTTTGCATATCGTTGGACTGTTGGCGGGTAAATGGCCGCACACATTGACGCTGCAACCCGGCGGCGTGACCAAGGTTGTCGGCGAGCATGAGTTGAGCCGTCTGGCCGGGCTGATGCGGAGCTTTCGTCGGTTTCTAGAAGGGCAGGTTATTGGCGTTGAGCTGGAGGCCTTCGCCGCGCTCACCAGGCGCGACGATCTTTTGGCGTTGGTTGAGACGCAGGGCCCTAAGCACAGCGACCTCTTCCGTTTTGTCCAAGTGTCACAGGCCTTGGGGCTGAATAAGATGGGCCGCGCGACGGATCGCTTTCTGAGTTTTGGTGCCTACCGGCAGCAGGACACGCACTTGTTCGCCCGTGGGTTGAGCATTGGTATTGGACATCAGGCGCTGAACACCGGGTTGATAGCTGAGGATGTCAGCCACAGTTGGATGGAAGGGCCCGACGCGGCCCTGCACCCGTTCGACGGCGTCACCCTGACAGACCCCGACATGGCCGATGGGTATACGTGGTGTAAGGCGCCGCGGCTTGAAGGTGCTCCGGCTGAGGTTGGTGCGCTTTCGCGGCAAGTGGTCGCCGGACATCCACTGGCGCTGGATCTGGTGGCTGACGGGGGCAACATCGAGGCCCGCATTCTGGCTCGTTTCCTTGAAATGGCCCTGTTGGTTCCGGCCATGGAAAGGTGGCTTGGCGAGATACGTGCTGCGGACCCGTTTATGGCTCATGGACAGACACCGATGGAGGGCAAAGGGGCTGGGTTGGTCGAGGCCGCGCGTGGCGCTCTTGGCCATTGGTTGCGCATCGAAGACGGCAAGATCGCCAACTATCAGATCATCGCGCCAACGACTTGGAACTTCTCGCCGCGTGATGGTGGCGGACAAGCCGGACCGTTGGAACAGGCGCTTGTCGGAGCAGAAGTAAGAGCGGGGGAAAGTGATCCAGTCTTAGTTCAACATATTGTGCGCTCGTTTGATCCGTGCATGGTTTGCACGGTGCATTGATGTGTGAATTCGCCGAACAGTCTTGGGAAATTCGGGTGCGCGGACTGGTGCAGGGGGTGGGATTCCGGCCTGCGGTTTGGCGCATTGCCACGGCTAAAGGACTGGCCGGTGAGGTTCTGAACGACGGCGAGGGCGTGTTGATCCGGCTTGGATGTTCGCCCGCTGCACGGGATGCGTTTCTGGAAAACCTGAAGCGCGATGCACCGCCCCTGTCGCGCATTGATGCCATTGAGGTAGCGGAGCAAACACCGACTCCAGCCTTTGGTGGGTTCCAGATCATCGCCAGCACCTCGGGCTCGGTGCGCACCGGTATCGTCCCTGATGCGGCCACCTGTCCTGATTGTCTCGCTGATATCATGGACCCAAAGAACCGGCGCTTTGGCTATCCATTCACCAATTGCACGAACTGCGGGCCGCGCCTGTCGATCATGTGCGCCATACCTTATGACCGGGTCAACACTGCGATGTCGATCTTTGAGATGTGTCCCGATTGTACGGGTGAGTACGAAGACCCCGCGGACCGCCGGTTTCATGCCCAACCCAACGCGTGCCCCATCTGCGGGCCTCAACTGGCTTTGGTGGATGGAGACAGGGAAGCCCTGCCGGGTGAACCGTTGGAGGCCGCTGCGGACATGCTGCGATTAGGGAAAATCGTTGCGATCAAGGGGCTTGGCGGGTTCCAGCTGGCTTGTGATGCAACCAACGCCAACGCGGTAACCGAATTGCGCCGCCGCAAGCACCGGGCTGCCAAACCCTTTGCAATGATGGGGCGCGATTTGGAGCAGATCGGCTGTTTTGCCAGTGTCGACCAGACAGCAACAGACCTGCTAACCAGCCCACCCGCGCCAATTGCCTTACTGCCAGCGATTGAGACCGACAATGGCCTTGCCGCCGAAGTCGCACCGGATCAGACGCGGCTAGGCTTCATGCTGCCCAACACGCCGCTCCATCAACTGTTGCTTCAGCGGCTGGACGTTCCTTTGGTGATGACATCGGGCAATCGGTCCGGTGAGCCGCAAGTGAGCGACAATGAAGAGGCGTTAGATCAACTGGCCGGGATTGCCGATGCCTGGCTTATTCATGACCGAGAGATCGTCAATCGGCTCGATGATTCCGTTGTACAGTTCGTGGCAGACAGCCCGCAGGTTTTGCGCCGTGCCCGCGGTTATGCACCTGAGCCTTTGCAGCTGCATCAGGGGTTTGCAGAGGCTGACCCCATTTTGGCCTGTGGAGGAGACCTGAAAAACACCTTCTGTTTGTTGAAAGACGGACAGGCCATCGTATCGCCGCATGTTGGTGACATGCAAAACACGCGAACAAACCGGGAGTTCCAGCGCAGCCTGTCGCTATTTTCGGATACGCACGACTTTCGCCCCCAGACCGTCGCTGTGGACGCCCATCCTGGGTATTTCTCGTCACGTTTGGGGCGGGAAAAGGCTGCGTCCGATGCTGTCCCGCTGGTCGAGGTTCAGCATCACCACGCCCATGTCGCGGCGGTTATGGCAGAGCACGGGTTTGGACCTGAAACCCCGCCGGTCTTGGGCGTTGTCCTCGATGGGTTGGGCTATGGCGATGATGGCACCATATGGGGCGGTGAATTCTTGTTGGCAGATTTCCATGGCTACGAACGGCTGGCACATTTCGCTCCCGTTGCCATGCCCGGAGGGGACAAGGCCAACCAACAACCTTGGCGCAGTCTCTGGGCTCATTTGTCCGAGGTATTTGGCCCCGATGCGCTGGCTGAAATCGAAAGCCAATACGGAGCACTGCCCATTCTGGACGCGCTAGCGGCGAAACCCATAGACATGCTGTCGCAAATGATCGCGCGCAGCGTCAACACGCCGTCGGCTTCGTCTGCGGGTCGGCTTTTTGATGCAATCGCGGCGGCGCTTGGTCTGTGTTTCGATGAAATCCGTTTCGAGGGTCAGGCCGCAATGGCGCTGCAGAGCCTAGCAGAAAGTGCACCCGACGAATGCGCTGAATATCCAGTCGATACCGGCAAAGTTATTGGCTGGACTGGGATGTGGCACGGGTTTCTTACCGATTTAGGCGCAGCAGTTCCCCGTTCGGTCATCGCGGCTCGCGCCCACAACACGATTGTGTCGGCCATTTGCACATGCGTGTCAGACTTGCCTCGGACACATGACATCTCGACTGTGGTGCTCTCTGGCGGTGTCTTTCAGAATCGACTGCTGCTGGAAGAAACGCAAACCCGCCTTAAAGCTTTGGGTAAAGAGGTGTTTGCGCCAAGTGCATTCCCTGCAAATGATGGGGGGCTGTCACTGGGTCAGGCCGCAATCGCGGCGGTCGGTTTACGATGACATTGGTCGTATGATGGCTTGGTCGTTAAGGATCGCTTGTTTCTGTAAATCACCTGGAAGCGATGATTTGTTTCCATTGCCGTCTAAGAAGACCAACACCGCACTACCTGTTGCACGCAAACCGTCAGACCAAACGCCATAGTTCATAACGCAGCTACTCTTACCGACACTGATAATACGGCCGGTCACTATGATGTCTTCGGATAAAGAGACCTCTTTGAGATAGTCGACTTCGATACGTCTGAGAACCATGGGTGTGCCGTGTTCTGTTGCGTATTCTGGCCAACCATAGTCACGGAGATAGCTCACGCGAAAGGCCTCAAACCATCTCAGGTACGTCACGTTTGAAATGTGGCCCTGCGCGTCGAGTTCACCGAACGTTGTCCGATAGCGGATTGCGTAATTCCAAGGCTCCGGAACCCCATGGTTTCTTAGTTCGGCGGCACTCAAAGGCACATGATAGGATAAAGTCACTTCAGACATCTGAACTCAACCGATGCCACCCATGCAGACATACTTCATCTCGAGATAGTCCTCAGTTCCAAACTTGGAACCTTCACGCCCTTGGCCCGATTGTTTAACGCCGCCAAATGGAGCCACTTCAGTTGAGATGAGACCGGTGTTCACGCCAACCATCCCATATTCAAGTGCTTCAGCAACTTTCCAAACACGCGATAGGTCGTTCGCGTAAAAGTAGGAAGCCAATCCAAATATGGTGTCATTGGCTTGCGCGATGACGTCATCAACGGTGTCAAACTTGAACAAGGGTGCAACGGGGCCGAACGTTTCATCTGAGGCGATTTTCATCTCTTTTGTCACACCGGTTAACACTGTCGGTTCAAAGAATGTTCCTCCGAGTTTGTGGCCTTTACCCCCTATTTCAACTTTTGCACCCAGTTGCACTGCATTGGCGATGTGATCCTCGACCTTCTTTACCGCTTTTGCATCGATCAACGGTCCAGCTGACACGCTTGTCTCAAATCCATCACCCACCGAGATTGCATTTACAGCAGCAGTCAACTTTTTGGTGAATGCTTCATAGACGCCTGCCTGGACATAAATCCTGTTCGCGCAAACACATGTTTGACCATTATTGCGGTATTTGGAAATCATGGCACCCTCAACGGCGGCATCGAGATCCGCATCGTCAAAAACAATGAACGGGGCATTGCCTCCAAGTTCCATCGAAGTTTTCATGATTTGGTCCGCAGATTGGCGCATCAGAATGCGACCGACCTCGGTTGATCCCGTAAATGTGAGTTTGCGAACCTTTTCGTTGGAACAGAATTCCTTGCCGATAGCCGAGCTACTGCTGGACGTGACGACGCTAAACAGCCCTGCAGGTAAGCCTGCTTCCTCAGCAAGTGCTGCCATTGCCAATGCTGACAACGGGGTTTCAGCTGCGGGTTTGGCAACGAATGCACATCCGACAGCAAGGGCTGGGGCCACTTTCCGCGCGATCATCGCATTGGGGAAGTTCCATGGAGTAATGGACGCGACAACGCCCACCGGTTGGCGAATGACCATAATGCGTTTGTCAGGTTGGTGGCCGGGAATGACGTCGCCATAAATACGCTTAGCTTCTTCAGCAAACCATTCGATGTAGCTTGCGCCATACAGAATTTCACCTTTGGCCTCGGCGAGTGGCTTACCCATTTCGGCGCATAAAATTGCAGCTAGATCGTCTGCATTCTGAACCATGAGATCATGCCACATGCGTAAAACGCTGGCGCGTTCTTTGCCTGTCCTTTTTGCCCATGCGACCTGTGCAACATACGCTGCATCAATGGCCGCACGGGTTTCGGCGATACCCAAATCGGGCAACTCTGCAATCTTTTCACCGGTTGACGGGTTTGACACAAAAAACGTCTTTTTGTCAGCAGCTTCAGAAAGCCAGCTTCCAGCAATGAAGGCTGCCTTCTTGAGCAAGTCGTGATTGCTAAGTCGCTCGGGGTGGGTGTCGAAAAACAGGGACATATCGGGGTCTTTTCAGTTTGTGTGAAATCCCATCACGCATGGTCGCGCGAGGATCAGAGTGACGCTTCATAAATCCGGCGTGCATCCTGTCGTGTGACTTCACGAGGGTTGTTCACCAGAAGACGCGTTTGGTTCATGGCATCCGCTGTAAGGCGGTCTAAGTCAGACTCTTTGATCCCGACCTGCCCAAGCCCATGTTTCAGCCCAAGATCTATATTGAGTTGGACAAGCTTCTCGACAAAATCGGTGCAGATGCCGTCTATAGACTGATCTGTATTGATGTCTGGGAATACATGTGGAGCAAGCTCGGCGTAAGCCTGTCCGCAGCACGGCGTGTTGAACCGCATAACCTCCGCCAACACGAGCGCGTTGGAAAGGCCGTGCGGTACATGAAAGAGGCTACCAATCGGGTACGCCAACGCGTGAACTGCTGCGACGGGCGAGTTCGCGAAGGCTTGGCCTGCCAACATTGAGCCAAGTAACATCTTGCCTCTCGCTTCGATATTGCTGCCGTTGCTAACCGCTTCGCGGATGTTCGCCCCTAATAAATCTAGAGCTTGTACCGCAAGGGTTTTGGAAATTGGATTGTTGTTCGCACTTTTGGAGGTATAAGCTTCAATCGCGTGAACCATAGCGTCGACGCCCGTTGCAGCCGTAATATGGGGCGGTAGTCCAATCGTGAGTTCAGCGTCCAAGAGGGCGATATCGGGGAGAATGATGGGCGAGACGATGCCCTTCTTTTCTTCGGTTCCGGTTGTGAGGATAGAGACCGCCGTAACTTCAGAACCAGTGCCAGCAGTTGTTGGAACGAGGACCAATGGCAGTCTTTCCCCCGTTGCTTGATTGACACCGTATGCCTCATCAATCGGTTGATCTGAGTTGGCAAGAAGCGCAATGACTTTCGCAACATCCATAGAGCTTCCGCCCCCAAACCCGACAACACAGGCGATTTTGTTTGCCTTAGAAATCTTAACCGCATCAAGCACCGTCGATGCTTTAGGATCAGGCTCAACTTCGTCAAATATTGTGACTTCGAACCCGCAACTTTTGATACTTTTTAAGGCGGGTTCACAAAGCCCGAGCTTTACGATTCCCGGATCTGTAACGAACAGCACTTCTGTCCGGTTAGATGCGAACGGAAGGCTGCCAAGGATCTTACCGAGCTCGGCGGCACCACCAACGATTTGTCGGATCGACGGTGTCGTGTTGAATGTGAAATCTGTCATAGTACCTCCTAAGCCGCGTCGCTGGTGTTCATGATACTGATTTGGCCACGCTCGATAGAGTAGACGTTGTCCACAACTTTTTCAGAATGACTGTAGTCAGATTCAGAAATCAGCACTGTTAGCCTTTCGGATTTCAGATTGGAGATGACTTCCATCAAGCGTTGCGCGAGGGCAGGTGCTACGCCTTCAAATGGTTCATCCAAAAGCAGCAAATTGGAGCCGGCAACCATCGCGCGGGCAAGAGCCACTAGCTTTTGCTGGCCGCCGCTGAGTGTTAGAGCTTTGCGGTCTGAAAATCGCCCGATCTCAGGCATCATTTCGTAGACCCACTTGACCCGTGTTTCATCCGTTTTGCCATTGGCCCAAAGCGGAACCCTAATGTTTTCTTCAACGGTGAAGTGAGGAATGAGGCGACGGTCCTCAGGCAAGTATCCGATACCCAAGCCAGCACGTTCATGGGCCTTCATGTCCGTCAAAACATGATCGTCAAATTTGATCGTGCCGCCCTCTACGGGCAACAAACCCATAATAGCGCGCATGAGCGTTGTTTTTCCTGCACCATTCCTTCCGATCAGACCGCAAGTCGTTCCTGAAGGAATTTCCAATGAAACGTCACGAAGGATAGGAACCCGCTGAATGGACAGTCCAATATTATCAATCTTAAGCATTAGGACACAGCCTCCTCTGAAGTAGCCTTCCGGTGAAATTCACCGCCAATCACATATTCACGTACTTTGTCGTTCGCTAGCACCTCGGCCGTAGGTCCATCAGCGAGGATGGTGCCCTCATAAAACGCGGCAACGCGAGGCGAAAATGTTTCGACGATTTCCATGTCGTGTTCAATGAACAAGACAGCCGTGTTGGTGGATTTCAGAGCGTCGATTAGGACACGCATTATCTCCATCTTTTCGTCAGCGCTCACACCACTTGTTGGTTCGTCAAGGAACAAGAGGTCAGGCTTAGAAACGGTCGCCATAGCAATATCGACAAGTTTTCGCACACCTTGCGGCAACGTCGTTATTTCCTGTTCCGCCCATTGTTCGATTCCAAATCGCGCAAGGACTTCCATGGCTTCTGCCCGTAGTTTTTCATCAATTGCCGGGCGGAGCAAAACAGGCCTTGTTTGCTTGGCAATTGTGAGAGCGATAAGCGCGTTGTCGATCACAGACAACTCCAAGAAGAGTTGTGGGATCTGGAAAGACCGGCAAATGCCGAGCTTGGTAATCTCACGCGTTGGCTTTCCAGTGATATCCTGTCCACGATACAGAATTTGACCAGAACTTGGTGTGAGATACCCCGTCACCATATTCACAAAGGTTGTTTTACCCGCACCGTTTGAGCCAATTACGCCAAGAATTTCACCTTCTTTAATGGTGATATTGATGTCGGAAGCCGCCACTACAGCGCCAAACGTGCGCTCGAGGTTCTTAGTTTCAAGAATAGTTGTCATGTTCTTACTCCCCCGGAACTTTTGCCGAAGGTTCGGGCTGTTTTGGTTGCTTAGGATTACGTTTGCGTTCAACGAGTGACCACAAGCCTTTGGGCAAGAAGATGATGATCAGCAACATCACTGTGCCAAGGATCATCTGCCAAGTGTTGGGTGAGATATCCACGGCGTAGACTCGTAAAATCTCCAACAAAAATGTGCCAACGAGCGGAGCGATGATGCTGCCGGTTCCAGACAATATGGCGACAAACACGAACTGACCCGAAGTGGTCCAGTTGGTCATCTCTGGGTCAACATGTCCAAGAGACAGTGCCCACAACACGCCACCAATCGAAGAGACCGCTGCTGCGATCATGTAAGTGATATGTACAGCTTGGTGCGCCGATGTGCCGAGGTATTCAACACGCAGCTCGTTTTCCCGGATTGCCTCGTTAACATATCCCATAGGGCTACGCAGATAGCGATTGAGAACGATTGCGCAGAAGATGGCAGGCAAAACGGTTGCAATGTACAGGGTGAAAGTCGCAACTTCGCCTTCGGGAGACCAACCGAGGTACGTGGGTGGAAGGAGGTTGAATCCGTCTGTGCTGCCGAGTTCTTCGCTGCTGGACAACATACCAAACAGGATCATTGAAACCGCCATGGTCAGCATTGCAAAGAAAATCTCGCGATAGCGTCGGATCAAGATGCCGAGGACACCTGAGATAACGACGCTTGTTGCTATACCCATGAGGAGCAAGACAAAGATGTCGGATATTCCAAAGAATTTACCAGCCAATCCTGCGGTATATCCACCGATGCAGAAGTACAGGCCTTGGCCGAATGAGACCAATCCGGCACGCATCTGGATCATAACACCCAAAGCGACCAAACCGGTGCCAAGTGACACCTGAATGTAGTTTACGACCCACTGGGGGAGCAATAAGCCACAAGCTATGAGAAAGGGTATCCCAGCAAGCAGCGTGATTTCGGTTCTGTCTAAATTCCGGATCATATCTTTCGTCCTTCAGCCAAAGCGAAGAGACCGTAAGGCTTCACGGCCAAAACCGCAGCCATTACGAGGTAAATTGAGAATAGCTCTGCAGGCGGATAGAGGTGAACTGAAGCCGCGCGCGCCAATCCAACAATGAGCGCGCCAATCATTGCACCACCGATGCTGCCCATGCCGCCGATTACGA
This sequence comes from Octadecabacter sp., assembly GCA_003533975.1. GTDB lineage: Bacteria > Pseudomonadota > Alphaproteobacteria > Rhodobacterales > Rhodobacteraceae > Octadecabacter. Next base: position 10,079 of record DQCL01000150.1, read on the forward strand.
TGACAGCAAAGGCCATGATGATAATATCGGCACTGATGCCAGGGGATACTGATATTTCAGGGGCTGCCAGCGCACCTCCCAAGGCACCTAAGGTCGCACCCACCACAAAGGTAACAGTGAAGAACAACGCCACATTGATACCAAGCGCCGAGCTGACTTCACGGTCTTCGATCACGACCAACAAGAGTTTACCTGTTCGTGTCTTATTCAAAACGATGAGCAATGTCAGACCAACGAGTAATGCTACGCCAATGATCATGAACTTATAAACTGTGTATGGAATGCCAAAGACGTCGATTGTACCCAACCAATAGGCAGGTTGATACGAAACGTAGGACTCAGTGCCCCAGATCAACTTCGTTACGTCTTCGAGGATCAGGAAGATTGCATAAGTGACCAGCACCATGAGCACTTCGTCTCGACCATACATAAATCTCAGTATGCCGCGTTCAATCAACAGACCCGCAACAACTCCAGCCACGAGGGCGGCGACGGGGATTATGAGATAGGTGAGCGCGATAGTGTTACCGGTCTGAGTATACAGCCCGATAGCCCAAGCGGATGAATACGCACCGAGGGCATAAAAGCCCCCATGTGCAATGTTTAGGATGCGCATCACGCCATAAATTAGCGTGAGGCCCACCGAAGATAGGAACAGCCAAGCCGCAAAGCCTAGTCCATCCACTGCGATTGCGACTGCGATCAGCATCGAGAACTCCAAGTGAGTAGTTGCAGCTGTCTTGTGAGACTCCCGTGTGGGCCACTTTTAGATCAGCTATTGATTGGTTTGAAAGTGAAGTACCCCATGATGAAGACCATGGGATACTTCAGTAGTTAGACTGTTAGCGGTGCCAAGCTGCAGCGATCGCTAACCATCAGGGAGAAAGAGCCTACTCGCAGTTTGCGCCTTCAAAACCACCATTGATCCAATCAATGGAATTGACGCCTACGGGAGGATTCACGCACTCCGCGTCGAAACGAATAACATCGACCAAAGTCGCTTGGTTTGTGTCGCTGTTATAGCGGTATGTGCCATAGGCAGTGTCCTGAATAGCTTGGTGACCGTTAGCGAGAGCCATTGATACCATGCCACTTGGGCCTTCCCATTCCAGACCTGTCAGCGCTTCGATCAAAGCATCGCGATCAACACTGCCAGCGAGGTCAGACGCGGATTTCAATGCTAACAGGGCCTGCGCCATCTTGTATGATGGGTATGTTGGCAACGTGCCAAAACGATCAAAGTAAGCAGCGCGGAACCAAGTGTTCAGTTCTGACTCCGGGGCAAGTTCTCCGTGTGGACCACGCGCGCCGATGATTGTGCCCTCTGGCATTTGTGCGCCAAGACGATGCATCGCTGTTTCGCCTGTGGTGAGCACGACACTAGAGCGTTCGAAGACGCCACGGCCTGCACCTTGAATGATGAACGCTTCCATGTCTCCACCCCAGAAGCTTGAGTGAATTACGTCAGGCGCGTGTGTCAGAAGTGCCGAAATTTCGGCACCGTATTGGCCTGCATAGATTTTCGGAAATTGCTCGGTCGCAACTTCAGAATCTGGGTAAACCTGCGCGATCGAAGCGGAGAAGTCTCTCCAAGAATCTTGGCCAAATGCGTAGTTCTGGTTGATACCGGCAACCGAATCCGTTTCGACACCAGCTTGTTGCAAGTAAAGAGCAGCGGCCACGTTATCCATTGTCGCGTGTGCACCGGTGCGGAAAGTATAGTGTGGTTCGGTCACGATCTCTTCGAAAATCTGAGGTGTTCCACAGTCGAAGAAAACAGTCAGAACTTCGAGCGCTTCGGCTTCTGGAGCGATTGCTTTACAGCTACCAGACGAGATGTAGCCGACGACCATATCGACTTCGTCACGCTGAACAAGACGCTGGAAATCCGCTGTCTTTTGCTTTGAGTTCTCATCGACATAGACAGGATCGATCAT
>DQCL01000092.1:0-6131 GCA_003533975.1 Octadecabacter sp.
AGAGACCGATCAAGCCGTGTTTTGCAGCCACGTAAGGAGCCTTTTGTTTGCTCGCCACCAGACCATGAACAGAAGCTATATTGATAACCCGTCCATATCCCCGGTTGGCCATTTCAGGCATCGCTGCCTGCATTGTGTAAAACGCAGCGCTCAGGTTCACGGACAGGATGCTCTCCCACATATCGCTGGGTAGTTTTGACAGCCAATCCGTGTGTTGAATGCCCGCATTGTTCACCAAAATATCGACCGACCCCATGGCATCCGCCGCCTGCTTGGGCAGTGCATCGACGGCTTCTGCGTCGCTCAGGTTACACGGCAGCACATGCGCCCGCTCTCCCAACTCAGCGGCCAGCGCCTCTAGCGGTTCAACCCGCGTTCCAGAAAGCCCCACAGTTGCACCCGCGCCGTGCAGCGCCTTAGCAATTTCACCGCCAATGCCACCAGAGGCGCCTGTGATCAGTGCATTTTTCCCAGTTAAATCAAACATATCTTATCCTTCATTCAAAGCAGCGACAGCCGCTTTCACATCATCGGGCGTGCCAACCGCGCGTGTCGCAATGGCGCGATCCACCCGCTTCACCATTCCAGACAGTGCTTTCCCTGCACCAATCTCCCAAGCTTCAGTCACGCCAGCTTTCGCCATCCACATCACACTTTCGCGCCAGCGTACGGAACCCGTGACCTGCTCGATCAGCAAATCCTTGATATCAGTCGCATCAACGGCCTCTGCGCGTACATTCGCGATCAACGGGACCTTTGGTGCGTTCATTTGCACATCTGCCAAAGCCGCCGCCATGATATCACCTGCGGGCGCCATCAGGCTTGAGTGGAATGGCGCACTCACCGGCAACAACATCGCGCGTTTCGCGCCGTTGGCCTTTGCAATTTCCACCGCACGCTCAACAGCCGACCTGTGGCCCGACACAACAACCTGTGACGGATCATTATCATTTGCCGCTTGGCAAACGTCGCCCTGTGCCGCTTCAGCCGCAACAGCCTGCGCCGCCTCAAAGTCCATCCCCAACAGAACAGCCATCGCGCCGATACCAACGGGAACGGCCAGCTGCATCGCATCACCGCGAATGCGCAAAAGGCGTGCCGTATCTGCAATGCTAAACGCACCAGACGCAGCCAATGCAGAATACTCACCCAGCGAGTGCCCCGCCACATAGGACGCAGCATCAATGCCAACACCCTCAGCCTCAAGTGCCTTCATCGCCGCCAATGACGTCGCCATCAGTGCTGGCTGCGCGTTTCTGGTCAACGTCAGGTCAGCAATATCGCCAGACCAGATCAAGTCGGACAGTTTCTCATCCAGGGCGTCGTCAACTTCGTCAAACACGGCCTTCGCTGCTGGATATGCCTCTGCCAATGCTTGCCCCATCCCAATGGTTTGCGCGCCTTGGCCTGGAAATACGAATGCTCTCATGGTTGCCCCTGTTCTTTGCTTTGTTCAGAGTTAGCGTGACCGCGCCATGCGCACAAGACATCTGCAATCTGACGACCAGCCAAAACGCAAAACGGCCCCGCACAGGGGGCCGCTTATCCTAACATACATCTTGATTTGCGGTTAGCCAGCCGACGACCCTCTCCAAACAGCACCCCGAACTGGCCCAGAAAGCTCTAGGCCACAATCGTTGGCAATACGGTTCCGCAACACTGCCAGCGCAGAAACCGCTCCGTCCCCAGCTGAAATAGCATTTGCACCTCGCAGTCGAATTTGCACCTGTCCGAAACCGCGGTTTTTAAGGGATTCAACAACCTCAACAGCCTCAACGGCATCCAGACCATACCTCGCCAATACCAATCTCCCACCGAATGCCCCGTCGACGACTTCGCGCACTTCCCCGACCGAGGTATCAAACTGAACCCGCACTTGCGTTCCACGCACAGCAACCCGTGCCAGCAACACAGTCATAAGCATCATAAAGATGGAGTAGGCCAATTTTAAATTGAACGCCGTATCCGCAAGAGCCATCGAAGGGATCAACCAAATGCCCAATGCGGTAATGAAAGTAGCCCCCGCAAAAAGGGCGGTCAAAACTCGCATAAGCACAGCAACGTCAATAACCAGTTCATTCGGGCGCACCTCGAAACCCCAAAAATGGTCGGTAACACTCGGACGCATTAAAACTGGCTGCTTTGAGGCCGGTATTAATATGTTTAAGAATTCTGCAATATTTGGCTGTGCTGTCATGATGTGCTCCGTTTGCTGAACCCAACCTCGCGGCGAACTGGGGCATAATCAGGGCACACGGATGGTAAACTCGGGGAAAAATTTTGACCTAACGTTAACCATCCTGTGAATTCGTAAGCTGCTCTTCTATTGCAGGACTTGTTTTGCTTGCTCTTGGCTGCGTCCTTTGTATAAGGCCCTCACCTTGCGCAGCTTTTTATGAACTGCGCAGTCTCTCGTGGGCGGGAGCGCAAGGTTCAATCCCCGCCCTATGAAATGCGCCGATAGATATGAACGGAGTTCCCATGCCTTTATATGAGCATGTGATGATTGCGCGTCAGGACTTGTCCAACACGCAAGCAGAAGCCCTCATCGAACACTTCTCCACAGTGCTGGCAGACAACAACGGCAAAGTCGTTATGTCCGAGTACTGGGGCGTCAAGACGATGGCCTACAAGATCAACAAGAACCGCAAAGGCCACTACGCCTTCTTGCGCTCTGATGCACCGGCACCAGCCGTGCAGGAAATGGAACGTCTGATGCGTTTGCACGAAGACGTCATGCGCGTTCTTACGATTAAAGTTGATGCACACGAAGAAGGTCCTTCCGTGCAGATGCAAAAGCGTGACGAGCGTCCAGAACGCCGCGAACGCCGCTAACTTTTAGATCAAGAAAGGACCATAAGTCATGGCTACTAAACCATTTTTCCGTCGCCGTAAGTCCGATCCATTTGAGGGCGATAACGCTCCGAAGATCGACTACAAAGACACACGTACACTGCAGCGCTACATCTCTGAGCGCGGCAAAATCGTTCCATCCCGCATCACCGCAGTCGGTGCAAAGAACCAACGTGCTTTGGCACGTGCGATCAAACGCGCTCGGTTCCTTGCTCTGTTGCCTTACGCCGTTAAGTAAAGGACAGACATCATGGATATCATCCTTCTAGAACGCGTCGCGAAGCTGGGTCAGATGGGCGACGTCGTCTCTGTGAAACAGGGCTACGCACGTAACTTCCTGCTGCCACAAGGCAAAGCACTGCGCGTCAACGCTGCCAACATGGCGACGTTCGAAGCACAGAAAGCTCAGCTCGAAGCAACGAACCTCGAAACCAAAAAAGAAGCCGACGCAATGTCAGCAAAGCTGGACGGCGAAACTTTCGTCGTGATTCGCTCTGCATCCGATGGCGGCAACCTTTACGGCTCAGTAACAACACGCGACGCCGCAGAAGCTGCAACTGCAGCTGGCTTCACTGTTGATAAAAAGCAGGTTGCTTTGATCGATCCGATCAAAGAACTCGGCATCCACGACGTGCTGGTCAAACTGCACCCGGAAGTTACAGCAACCATCAAGCTGAACGTTGCACGTTCCGCTGAAGAAGCTGAGCTTCAGGCCGCTGGTAAATCCGTTGCTGAACTGGCCGCTGAAGCGGAAGCAGAAGCTGAATTCGAAATTCAGGAACTGTTCGACGATCTCGGCGCTGCTGGCATGGACGACTTTGGCGATGACGACGCAGCCCCTGCTGCCGACGCCCCTGCTGAGGAAGCGTCTGACGAAGACTAAGTCTTTATCAGATTACCAATTAGAAAGGCCGCTCCGATATCGGGGCGGCCTTTTTCGTTAGCGGTCAAAGCTTTCCAATATCACGGTGCCCTCGAAGCCCTCTGGTGTCGCGGCCCCGACCCATATCTGCAAAACGCCGTTCGGCGCGTCGCACAACGTCACTTCTTGGCGACTATTGGCCGTTTGCCCAAAGTGCCACAGCCCGTCACCACTGCGCACCGCCAGCACCGGACTGCATTCCGCCTGCGCCATGACCATCAAGATATGCGGCCCCATTCCGTCCAACTCAAAAACGGCGGTTGGGGCGGTCGGCAGGAAGCCGGTCAAGTTGCCTGAGACGATCCCGTTGCTGCCCAGCCATCGCAAGGCGCAGGAAACTGGCATGACCGGCACGTCCCAGCGTTGTGGCACGATAAGGTCTGCCCCCGTCGCGGCGGATATTTTCGTCAACACAACGACTAAAGGCCGCCCCGTTTAGGGCGGCCTTTGAAATCGTCTAAGCGCGGGTCTTAGCGGCTAAATGTTTCAAGCGACAAAACCGCGTCGCAGTAACCGCCGTCATAAGTCCCGACCCATATGTCGATGATCCCGTTGGCGGGCCGTGTCAAAACGATACGTGGGTCAAGGTTCCCGTTGTCATCATCGTCATAGTACCAGTTCACGGAAGCCGTGTTGATCAACAACGCCGCGTCGCAACGGCTGACCACAGAAATAACCAACTGCAAACCACCCATATTGCTTAGGTCAAACGAGAAATCTGGCGCCGTGGTGAAATAACCAGCCCCCCGATCTGTCCCTGGGTTAATGCCGCGGCAGTCCCAAATGTAGTTCTCACCACCAGCAACAACATTGAAATCCTGACGGCGACGCAGCTGCGAGCCACTGGCATTATAACTCTCGTTGCCCCAAAGTGTGTAATCAGGGCACGCCTGTGCCGTCCCTGCGAAACCAAAAAAACCAATAACTGCAATCAATAATAGTCTCATATCGTTCCCCTTAAATAATGTAACGTAAGGGTAAGCCGATCTTGGCCCCAATTCCAGCGCAAAAAATAATGCCCGAAAGGTCAGGTGTGCCTGACAACCGCGGGAGGACAAACCACCCACGAAAAAGGCCGCCCCCTTTCAGGAGCGGCCCAATGTCGTGAAGGTGTAAAGCTTACTCCTCTTCGAGCGCTTCAACAGCCTTTTGCAGATCGTCCTTGGACACTTCTTTTTCTTTCAAAGAAGCGGCCTCAAGAACGTGGTCCACAACCTTGTCTTCAAACAAAGGTGCGCGGATCTGCTGTTGCATCTGTGGGTTCTGCTGAACGAATTCAAAGAACTGACGCGCTTGGTCGCCGTACTGACGTGCTTGGTTCATAACAGCCTGAGTGAACTCAGCGTCGGAAACCTGTACTTCAGCCTTCTGGCCGATTTCAGCCAACAGCAAGCCCAACTTCACGCGGCGCTCCGCCAGCTTTGTGTGCTCTTTTGTTGTTTCGATCTCAGGGTGATCGTGGCCTTCAACTTCTGGGTTGTCTTCGTGCCACAGCTGGTGCGCGATCTGGCCCGCTTCAGCTTCTACCAAGGATGGTGGCAGCTCGAAGGAAACCTTCGTATCCAAAGCGTCCAGCAAGCCACGCTTGGTTACAGCACGTGCCGCGCCCGCGTATTCTTCCTGCAATTTCTCGGTGATCTGACCTTTCAGACCTGCAAGGTCTTCAGCGCCAAACTGCTTTGCCATCTCGTCATTGATCTCAGCTGTCTTAGGCTCAAGAACGTTGAGGATTTTGCATTCGAACACAGCCGCTTTGCCAGCAAGGTGCTCGGCATTGTATTCTTCAGGGAACGTAACTTCGACGTTCTTCTCTTCGCCAGCTTTGACGCCAACAAGACCTTCTTCGAAACCTGGGATGAACTGGCCGGAACCAAGAACAAGTGCGTGGCCTTCAGCCGCGCCGCCTTCAAATGCTTCGCCGTCAACTTTACCAAGGAAGTCGAATACAACTTGATCGCCGTCTTTCGCTTTGGAGCCTTTTTTGCGGTCTTCAAAGTTCTGCGCAGTCGCAGCAAGGGATGTCAGGGCCTCTTCAACAGATTCGTCGTCAGCCTTAACAACCATCTTCTCAAGCTTGATAGATGAGAAATCGACCTCAGGAACGTCTGGAAGTGCTTCGTAAGAAACAGTCACGACAACATCGTCGCCCTCTTTCCAGTCTTCGTTCGCCATCTTCATCTCTGGCTGCATCGCAGGGCGCTCGCCGGATTCTTCAAGGTGCTTGTTCATCGCGCCGTCGACTGATTCTTGCATCGCTTCGCCAAGAACCTTTGGGCCAAACTGCTTTTTCATCATCGCCATAGGCACTTTGCCTTTGCGGAAACCCTTCATCTCGACTTCGGGCTGCGCTTCGGCC
>DQCL01000092.1:6199-7999 GCA_003533975.1 Octadecabacter sp.
CTTCAGGCCTTCGTTCAGGGTCTCTTTGACCGACATGGTATTTCCTTTTCCAACAACGCCCCTCGGGGCGATCTTTTCATCTCAATTAGCCCCGAAGGGGCAAGTATATGGTGCGGGTGAAGGGACTCGAANNGCGCCAGAACCTAAATCTGGTGCGTCTACCAATTCCGCCACACCCGCATTTCGTTATAAAGGGAAGGCACAGCCCTCCCTTTAAGTTGGGCGCTTCCTAGCAAAGTGTTCTGGAGGATGCGAGAGGAAAACGCACCTCTTTCGCAGGTATGTCACGTTATTTTTCAGGGCTTTCGCACAAGAGGTCGAAACAGCGAAGAGCGTGGCGAAAAAGACTCACATCAAAACGTTGCCACGCAAAGATACGAATTATGTCCCACCCGTAACTTTTTGTTGCCATATTTCAGCGTAAAACACTGAGGCAGACAAATAGCTGAGAGCGAGAAACGCCATGCACCTGGGAAGTACACAAGAATTTAAAGACCGCGCTGCGGTTTCCACCCTGCCCGCAAATGTTGTAGGGCTTGCTCTGGGAACAACAATTATGACGTTGGACGGCGAAAAAGCCGTTGAAACGTTGGCCGCCGGCGATCGGATCATCACCCGCGACAGCGGCATGGCGATCCTGCGCGACATGCGCAGCCAAAAAGTCCACGTAGCCTCCATTCAAATCAAGGCGGGCTCTCTGGGCCATACGCGCCCTGAAGACGACATGATCGTTGGCCCTGATACATTGGTTCACATCCGTGACTGGCGCGCGAAAGCCCTGTTCGGCGCAGACGTCGCCACCGTTAAGGCCAAGCGCCTGGTCGACGGCGAGTTCGTTTCTGAAGTCGATGCAAAAACAATGACCGTCTATGAGCTGATCTTCGACAAACAGCACATTGTTTATGCAGACGGCCTAGAAGTCGCCAGCACAGCAGTCTGAATTGACCCAATCGGGCGCTAACGCGCATTCGATTATTTGGTCAGTTAAACCGGCACGCTCTTAAGCCATTTCAAACGCAGCTCATATCGGGCTGCGTTTTGCGTTAAGAACAACAGAAACTAAAGGCCGAGTGCGCGAAACACTGCTGGCACCTGTTCGGGAATATCTTCTGCAACCAACCCCGCCCCGAAACTAATAGCGCATTCCGTGTGCAAGTATGCCGCTGTTTCAGCGGCCCGAAACGGATCAAACCCTCGCGCAAGAAGACCAGTTACGAAACCCGCCAAAACATCACCCGACCCCGCCGTCGCCAACCATGGTGCAGCCTGTGTTTCTGTAACGGTCCCAGTCGAACAGCGCCCATCAGGGTGCGCAATTACTGTGTCTGGCCCCTTAAACAAAACCGTACATCCCGCGCGTTCAGCAGCAGCGCGCGTCGCGTCGGCCTTTGTAAATATCGCACTTGAGGCCGCCGTCGCATCTCGCTTTTCTGAAAGATCAGGAAACAACCGCGCGAATTCGCCCGCGTGGGGCGTCAGAACACATCTGTCGTGAAGCCTTGCAAACAAGGTTTCGTCAGCCGCAAGCAGCGTCAGCGCATCAGCATCCAAAACAATGCAGGGTGCGCGTTCATCTGCACTGCGTTCCAATACGCAGTCAACCAACGCCGCCTTTTCTTCACCAAGCCCTAAAGCCGGCCCCAGACACAGCGCATTCACCCGCGTATCGTTCAGAACAATCTCCAAAGCCTTCGCACCCGCAATTGGTTTGATCATAAGTGCCGTCACCTGCGCTGCGACCTCGACCAATGCATCCGGCGGCACACCAAGCGTCACCACCCCCGCCCCGATCCGCAACGC
>DQCL01000317.1:0-1321 GCA_003533975.1 Octadecabacter sp.
AACATCATCCTCAAGCTGTTGCAGGCGTCTGAATACAACGTTGAACGCGCACAGCGCGGAATCGTTTACATTGACGAAGTCGACAAGATTACCCGCAAGTCCGACAACCCATCCATCACACGCGATGTATCGGGTGAGGGCGTGCAGCAGGCCTTGCTGAAGATCATGGAAGGCACCGTTGCCTCCGTCCCTCCGCAAGGTGGCCGCAAGCACCCACAGCAGGAGTTCCTGCAAGTGGATACAACGAACATTTTGTTTGTGTGTGGCGGTGCATTTGCAGGTCTCGACAAGATCATTGCACAACGCGGTAAAGGTGCTGGTATGGGATTTGGTGCCGAAGTGCGTGGCCCTGATGACCGTGGTGTCGGCGAGATCTTCAATGACCTTGAGCCTGAAGATCTGCTGAAGTTCGGCCTTATCCCTGAATTCGTTGGCCGTTTACCCGTTATCGCGACGCTTGAAGACCTTGATGAAGATGCGCTGGTTACCATTCTGTCCAAGCCAAAGAACGCTTTGGTTAAGCAGTACCAACGTTTGTTTGAACTGGAAGACGTTAAACTGACGTTCACCGATGACGCCCTTACAGCGATCGCCAAGCGTGCGATTGAACGTAAAACAGGCGCACGTGGACTTCGCTCCATCATGGAAGACATCCTGCTCGACACGATGTTCGAAATGCCAGGTCTGGAAACCGTGACTGAAGTGGTCGTAAACGAAGAGGCCGTTGGTCCTGACGTTCAACCGCTGATGATCCACGACGAGAGCAAGAAAAAGGCTGAGCCGGCGTCAGCGGGGTAATGGCTCTCAAACGCATCCATTCTGGCGGCGAGTTTGAAGCCAAAATCGGCTATTGCCGTGCTGTTGTCGCAGGTGGCTTCGTGCATGTTGCTGGCACCGTGGGGCAGGGGGATGACGTCGTCGCCCAATGCGCTTCAGCTTTGGAGATCATCAAAAACGCACTAACAGAGGCTGGCACAAGTATCGAAAATGCCGTGAGGGTGAACTACTACCTTCCCGATGCGGCCGAATTTGAACTCTGCTGGCCACTTCTAAGAACGGCGTTCGGGGATAACCCGCCCGCAGCAACGATGATCGAATGTGGGTTGATCGACCCCAAATACCGCATCGAGATCGAAGTGACCGCGCTGGCAGGATAGCGCGCAAGCACGCGATAGCACCACTGGACCTCGCCGCGATAATCGGGCATCACGGGGTCAAGCAAAACCGGAGCCAAGCCAATGGGCGTTTTCAACTTTATCAAACGTATTTTCACATGGTGGGACGGGCAAACGCTCGGCACGCAATTGTGGACGTGGCGCAA
>DQCL01000317.1:1368-3204 GCA_003533975.1 Octadecabacter sp.
AGCCCTGCTTGGCACGGCTGGCTGCACCACACGTTTGACGAAATGCCAGGTGATAAGCCTTTGGCTCATAAAACGTGGGAAAAACCACACGTCCAGAACCTGACCGGAACAGCCGCAGCCTATGCGCCTACTGGCTCTTTGCGTCGTGCTGAACCTGCGTCGCGCAGCGACTACGAAGCGTGGACACCGGAATAACCGATGCGTGAAAACACCACAGAGGTCGTTGTCGGGGCCGCCGTTCTTGCGGCGGCTTTGGGCTTTTTGTGGTTCATTTTTAGCGCGACGGGCCTTAGTGGTGGAACACCTGGTATCGAGCTAAAGGCCAATTTCCGGTCTGCCGAAGGCGTCAGCGTCGGCACTGAAATTCGTCTTGCTGGAGTGTCCATTGGAACGGTCAGCGAACTTGATCTGAACGGCGAAACCTACCGTGCGGAAGCTGTATTTTTGATCAATGAAGGCATCGAAATCCCTGATGACAGTGCCGCCATTGTCGCGTCTGAGGGGCTTTTGGGCGGGACATTCGTGGAGATCGTTCCTGGCGGCTCTTTTGGGATGTTCGCGGATGGCGGTCTTATCGAAGACACTCAAGGTGCAGTTAGCCTCATTCAATTGCTCATGAAGTTCGTGAGCGGGGACGAGGCGTGAAGGCGCTCCTATCGGCGTTGGCAGTATGCTGCTTTGCGGCCCCCGTGGTTGCGCAACAAGCCACGACTGCACCCGGTGGGACATTGCGGGTTCTCGACAAGATCACCGGTAGCACGCAAGACATCGAATTTCGCAACGGTCAGACCAACAGTGTCGGGCTATTGGCGATCACAATGTCGGAATGTCGCTATCCGAGTGGCAACAGGTCAGGCGATGCCTATGCCTTGCTCACAATCGTTTATAGCAATGCGGCAGATCCGGTGTTTCGGGGTTGGATGATTGCATCAGCACCGGCGCTCAACGCGCTGGATCACCCGCGCTATGATGTCTGGGCGTTGCGCTGTAGCAGCGAATAGGCGTCTGGAACGTCACCCTGCCGATCAAAGCTCGCATCTAAGCTCAGCGCATCATTTAACATTTCCCGATAATCGGACCGTGGAATTTCAAGCCCACCCAAGCTGGTCAAATGCGGCGTGATGAACTGCGTATCAAACAATGCGAACCCACCTGCGTTTAACCGATCAACCAAATAGGCGAGGGCGACCTTGGAAGCATCCGAACGGATGCTAAACATGCTTTCTCCAAAGAATGCGCCACCAAGGGTGATACCAAAAACACCGCCCACAAGGGTTTCACCGTCCCAAACTTCTACAGATCGCGCCATGCGAGCTAGGTGGAGCTGCCCATAGAGCGTTTCCAGCATGTCATTGATCCATGTTTCATCACGGGCTGCACACGCCTTAACAACGCCTTTGAAATCAACGTCATAAGTGACATTGAGGCGACCTGAACGGATCGTTTTGGCAAGCGAGCGTGAGATGTGGAAGCCATCAAGCGGCAAGATTCCACGCTGGCGCGGGTCGACCCAGAACAGTTCCTCGTCGCCACGGTTCTCGGCCATCGGAAAAATGCCACCCGCGTAGGCGGACAGCAACATTTCCGGCGTAAGGGTCGTGGTCATAGCGACTACTGAAGGTTCTCTTCAAGCCAATGCTCAAGCCAGTGGATGTTGTAATCCCCTGTTAACACGGCATCTTCTTGCAACAGCGCATGAAAAAGCGGCACCGTTGTATCAACGCCATCCACGATCAGCTCTCCCAATGCGCGCGCGAGGCGTGCCAAAGCTTCGGGGCGATCGCGACCATGCACGATCAGTTTCCCGATCAAGCTGTCGTAATAGGGCGGGATCGA
>DQCL01000131.1 GCA_003533975.1 Octadecabacter sp.
ACCTAGGTACTGGAGAAATGTTAACCAGTGCACTATATGTTATGTTAAGAACGAAAGGTGAAAACCAGTATGTATGGATACAAAGAACGTAAAGCTGCGCAAGTTGCAGCTTTCTTTGCTCAGAAGGAACAAGGCAGCATCAATGTGTTGAAGCTGGCAAAACTGCTGTATCTGACCGAGCGCGAGTCAATGATGCGGTTTGACGAACCGATGTTCTTTGATCGACTGGTATCAATGGATCATGGTCCGGTGACATCCATAGCTCTCAATCAAGTAAATGGGCTTTCTCAGAGCACCTATTGGGATGCATATATTGTTGGCCGGACAGGATATGATATAAATTCTTTGGAAGGTTTGGCGGCGGAAAGCCTGAATGAGCTTTCCAAAGCTGATTTGCGAATTCTCGAAGATCTTTGGAACTTATTTGGCGCGATGTCTCAATACCAGCTTCGTGATTGGACCCATGCAAACTGTCCTGAGTGGGAAAATCCTCACGGCTCTTCGGAACCAATACCCCACGATAGGGTGTTTAAGTTCCTTGGAAAAGAGCATGCGGACCTGCTTTCCGAAGCGGTTCTTGCTTATCGCGCAAAGGCTCAAATGCTCGAAGCGAGCTGCTGAGCATTGCTAAAAGCTGGGGCGTCTTTCTTGATACCATCCGGTCCGGGCGATTTCCTGCATCTTTTTGTTGTTTGTTCTGAGGAACAGGCCCCCCCGGATATGCGTATCCTAGTTCCAATTTCATCTAAGAAGCCGGGTGTGTACTTTGATCCAGCTTGTGAAATTATTGCTGAAGAACATGAATTTGTCACAAGGGACAGCTTCGTTCACTATAGGCATATTCAGCAACGTAGTTCTTCCAAGATAGTATCCTGTCTCGAAAATGGCTCATACATTCCGAAACCGGACGTATCAGAAGAACTACTTGAACGCATAAGGTGCGGCATCAATCTGTCAGACTTTGTTGAACCTTGGGTCATGGACTTTTTTGTCTAGAGTTTTTGGCTATCGGCAAGTTTCTGACTTACCAAATCAGTAATTCCAGCCCAGGTTCGCTGGGCAGCGCCCGTTCGGGGCTTTGCCCGTTTTCGGCTGAAACTGTCCTCGACAGTTTCCCAGATGCCTCAAACCCTCCCCCATGGCGCGGTTCACTTCGCTAAATATCTAACGTGAGTGCGCAGCATCTGCGCTGACGCGCGTTCATGCGCACCTATCTCTTCCGCGATTCCAAACATATTTCGCAACGCAATGTGCGCATAAACGCGCACCCTACAGGGGCACACCCCATCGCGGTCATATCAGAATGAACCGCCAAATCGACCTATGTGGCAGACTTATCCGCCCGATGCTCGGCCATCTCAGCGTCCAACAGGTCGAGGTATTTGGCGAGTTTCCGCGTCACGTGCTCATCCGTTTCCGGTGCTGGCACATCCGATACGTCCACGTGTTCGGCGTCGGGGGTTGGCGCGGTGTCGTCTATGTTGGGTACATGTTTCACAAGGGTAACTTCACAGGTTTTGGGCGGGTCTTTCAGGGGAAAACACCGCTTCATACGTCACCGCCAGATTGACGGTACGTCAGCCCATCCAAAAGGTAAGGCGTGCCTAGCCCACCAGCACCACGACCCAAGCGACCCCTGCCGCGATCGCCGTGAATGTCACCCCAGCACTGCCCGCGTCCTTGGCCATGCGCGCCAGTTCGCTTTTCTCACGCGAGATCAAATCCACGGCCCGTTCAATCGCCGTGTTGACCAGTTCCACCGCCAACACCAAAATGCCCAAACTTAGTATCAACGCCAGTTCCGCGCCGTCCAGCAACCAGATCGCCAATGCGCCCGACACCCCATTCGCCCAGACCCAACTGCGGAACGAATGTTCGGACGCCCACGTGTCGCGCAAGCCAGCCCATGACCAAATGCAACGCCACTTTAAGCGCTCAAAAAATCCCACCTAAACCTCCTCTAGATATACGCGTACCGCATCCTGAACGCGGCGAAACCGGTCTCCGCCCAAGTGCACACCGCCAAACCAGCGCGTCACGACGATGATCTCACCAACGCGCCCTTCGCGTTCCAGCATGCGCAAAATCACCAGACCCGCGCCCGCCTCGCCGTCATCGTTTTTTAGCGGCGTGCCATCGGGCAGAACCACGGCCCATGTGTTGTGCGTGGCGCGGGCGAATTTCTTGCGGCGGCACAGGGTCTTAATGAACGCCTTGGCCTCTTGCGCGCTGGTACAAGGCCCGCCCGACACCGCGTATTTCGACCCGCGGTCGGTGAATATGCTTTCAAACACCTGCATCGCGCCACCCTGCCCCAGCCATCCAGAGGTTACAATTATCAGCCGCTGTTTTGCGGCTATTTGGTGACCCACAAAACTGTAGCGCACACCTGCACTTTTGGCCCCGTGACGCAACGGCACAGCCCTAACACGCACATTACCACCTACATTGGCCCCATGACATCTACAGATCCATACCCCGATTTCACCCGCGCCGAGCGGATCGCAGATGGTGTTATGCACGCCGTCGGGATCGCCTTTGCCATCACCGCAACCATTCTGTTGATCGTTTGGGCAAGCGGTGAGACGAGTCTGAGCACCGTCATCGGGCTGAGCGTCTACGGGGCCGCGCTGATCGGGTCCTTTGTTGCCTCGGCCTGTTATCACTTCACCCCATGGGAAGGGCCGCGGCACCTTTTACGTCGGATCGACCATGCGGCAATTTATCTAAAGATAGCAGGCACCTACACGCCGCTTGTGGTGCTTATCGGTTCAGCGTTTGCCTATAGCATCCTTGGGGTTGTCTGGGCATTGGCCACCCTCGGCGCCATTGCAAAACTGTTCTTTTGGGGGCGACCAACCCGCTGGGGCGTTGGTTTGTATTTGGGGCTCGGTTGGCTCAGCGTGGCCTTGATCACCTCACTTGTCCCGCTCGTGTCGGGCGCAACAATGGCGCTGATCATCGCGGGAGGTTTGGTCTATTCCCTTGGCGCCGTCGTCTTCAGCATTGACGGGCTGCGGTTTCAAAATGCGATCTGGCATGGGTGCGTGCTGACAGCATCAGGTTGCTTCTGCATCGCCATCGCACTTGGTATTTTGCCTGTCACCTAGCGCCAGAAAAGCCCGGAATACCTGACGGCAGGCATGCCTGTGCCCAACCTAAACTGATCGAATTTCTCGATCGGGAGTTCGATCACCGCGATTTTCATGCGCATGCGCGCCGCTAGGGGCGAAGCGATGTTGGCTGAACTGGCCTAAAGCCCCGCAGCGGTTTGACGCACAATCTGCACCCGTTCGGCATTGGCCGGATGGGTGCCAAGGAAACGATCACCTGGATCGGGGATGCGGAAAAAGAAATCTGCGCCGCGAACGGGATTATAGCCGGCACGCGCGGCGATAAGGGTGCCTAGGCGGTCCGCCTCAAGCTCAAAATCTTTGGAATAGGACCGCGCACCCACAGCCGCGCCGAGCTCTTGCGCCGTGCGGATCGCCTCATTGCCGCCCCCCGTCACGCCCGCCAACTGGCCAAACACCGCCGCGCCCAGCGTCGCATTCCGGCGCTGTTGGTCGAGATGATTTTCGATATGGTGTGCGGCTTCGTGGGCCATGACAAAGGCGATCTCGTCGTGATTGCGGGCATCTGCGATCAAGGCAATTGTAAAGGCGATGATCGGGCGCCCTCGCTCGTCTACGGTTTGAAACGCATTTGCCGGTTGGTTCGGGCGATCATCAACGACAATTAGGAAATCACAGTTCACACGAGGGGACCGATTGCGGCATTCGCGCTCTGCAATCGGTTCAACCCGTTCGACGACTTCAATGAATGCCCGCGCCATGCCCCGCTGTGTGCGTGGAATTTCGAAAGCGGCGTTCGGAGACGCCACCGGGATCGGTGTTTCAGCAGCGGGTTGGCTGACGGGGCTTACTGGAGGCTGCACAACAACATCACAGCCCGCCAATGCGAAAGCGGCGACAGCCAACACCTTAAATACCTGCATGTGAGCGTTCCTTCTTTCGCGCCTCTTGGTTTGTAATCTAACAGGGAACCGCCCGCCCACCAGTCCCCTCACGAAGATGTAAGCGGTGAAGCGCCCTTGACGCCTATAGCGGCGCGCCGTCAGTGTAGCGCAAAGAACGGGGGCCAAATGTTTACGATCGAACATGAATTTGACGCAACGGTTGTAACCTTGGTGGATGACGGCGAAGCGCCCCTGCGCGAAGATATCATCATATCCGCCTTTGCTGATTGCGTCACCCTGACACAAGTCGATCGCCGCACGGACATGCCAGTGGTCGTCACGCTGTCCATGGCGCAACTGCGTGATCTGTCCCACGCACTTGATTTGCCGGAAGGCGCATACCGTTTACGCAAGGATGAGTAAGCGCCGTCGGAATTTGAGTATTTAAGAGCCAAAGAAACACGAAGAGGATCAGGACATGAGCACGGGTTTTTTCTGGGACGAGCGGTGCTTTTGGCATGGCGGCGGAAACTACGCGGGCATGTTGCCCGTCGGTGGTTTGGTGCAGCCCATGGCCAGTGGCGGGTTGCCAGAAAGCCCAGAAAGCAAGCGGCGTTTGATGAACCTGATGGATGTGACGGGGTTGTCGCGTGAGCTTGAGTTACGCCACGCGCCTGAGGCATCGCGTGAGGATTTGTTGCGCGTACATCCTGCGTCCTACCTCGACACGTTCAAAGCAACCTCAGACGCAGGTGGCGGGGAGCTCGGGCGGCGCACGCCCTTTGGTCCAGGCGGATACGAGATGGCGGCACTGTCAGCGGGATTGTCGATTGCCGCACTTGAAGCGGTGCTGCGCGGTGAGGTCGATAATGCCTACGCGTTGTCGCGCCCGCCGGGGCATCATTGTTTGCCGGATTTTCCAAACGGCTTTTGTCTATTTGCCAACCTTGCCCTCGCGATCCAATCCGCCCGCGCCAAAGGGTTGGCCGAACGCGTTGTGGTGCTGGATTGGGACGTCCACCATGGCAACGGCACCGAGGCGATCTTTTATGAAGACCCCGATGTGTTGACCATTTCCATGCACCAAGAGCGCAATTATCCGATGGACACCGGCGATTTTTCGGATCGCGGGCGCGGCGCGGGGGAGGGTTTTAACCTTAACATTCCACTGCCCCCCGGCACCGGCCATATCGGCTATATCGCCACGATGGAGCGCATCGTTCTGCCACAAATTCGCGCGTTCAATCCGGATGTGATTGTTATTGCCTGTGGCTATGACGCCGCTGCGATTGACCCGCTTGGGCGGATGCTCGCCACGGCCGAGACATTTCAAGTGATGACGCAGCAGGTGACAGCCAGTGCCGCCGAGCGATGCGATGGCAAACTCATGATGGCCCATGAGGGCGGTTATTCCGAAGTCTATGTACCATTTTGCGGCCACCACGTTCTGGCGGAAATGGCGGGCAGCACGATCACCGCCCCCGATCCGTTTGGCGAGGTCTTTCCGCTGCGCCAGCCAAGCGCAGCGTTTGATCGTTTCGTCGATGGTGTGTTGGATGAGATGCGCGAGGCGCTTTAACGTCAGGCGGTTCCTTTGACGCGCAAGGGCTGTTTAAACCTGTGTTGCTTCAACCTGATCTCGTTTCCTTTTATGCTCACCCCTTTGCGCCACAGGCTACCTTGCATCTGATCGCCGTAGGTCTTTGCGTAGTCGCGGAACTGGTCATTGCTCACGGCGAATGACTTGGGCAAATGTTTCAGACTGCTCATGATGTATTTGTCCGCCTGAACGCCGCTGGGCACGATGTAGGTTTCGTCCGCCTTCAACCCGAAGATTTCAAGCAAGGTATTCAGCTCGTGGTGATACCCCGCAGGATAGGCTCCGTTCTCAATCAAGGTGTAAAAGATGTTGGCATCAAAGAAGCAAACGATCCGATACCCTTCGCTGCGCAATTGTTGCGCGATTAGGCGTACAGGCTGCGCACCAAGGCCATGATCCACCCCGAAGTGATAGAGGTTGCTGCCATCAAAAAGGACAGTCTTGGCGTCCAAATCAAGCGCGCCCATGAAACCGTGTCGGTCATGAGAGAGCAGGAAATGTTCGCTCGCAGATGTGACCGTTTCACTGCGCCGTTTGGAGGGGCGCGGACCAATCCACGCGATGAACGCCCAAAGCGCGATCAACCCCAAGAAAGCCGGTCCTAGCCAGCTTCCAAGGGACTGATTTTGCGCCCACACCAGCGGCAAGACCGTCAATCCCGTCAAGACCAAGGCATTGGCCAGCAGATACCAGACATGAGCCGTCCAGCTGTCCTTTTCGATAGACATTTGTGGGGAGTCTACCGTCAGCTTTTCACGAAGTGTCTTTGGTAAATCTGCCATACAAATTCTAACTCAGCGCCTATGCCTTTTGCATATTCCCCGAATATAGAAAATGAAAGAGGTTGCAATGCGACCAAAGCATATCAACCTTAAGGCGCATTATTCGTACGCCGCATCCACCATAAATTCGACCTTAAGCACCTCACGCGCGAGTTTTGCATTCACGCAGGCGCGCGCTGGGGCGTGGCCTGTTGGCACCCACGCATTCCAGACCTCGTTGAGGCCTGCAAAGTCGTCCATATCCGCCAGCCAGACGGTAACGCGCAGCATTTGTTCGCGTGACGAGCCAGCCTGGATCAGCAACGCGTCAATCTTATCAAGACAGGTCTGCACCTGCTCTTGAATGGTGTCACCCTCGGCCACTTGCCCTGTCAGGTAGACAACTCCGTTGTGCTTCACGATCTTGCTAGAGCGTTCACCGGTTTCAATGCGTTCAATCATGGTTTTCCCCTTTGATGGTCTTGTCTGACCTAGCAGAGCGCGCGCCAAGCGACTATCTGTTTTGTAACCTACCGGAGCCCCCTATGCCTGATCGCAACCAAGCCGCCCTAGACTTTTTGTTGACCCGCCGGTCACGCCCCGCCAAGACACTGCGCGCGCCGGTACCGGACCGCGCCACACTTGAGGTTTTACTGACCTGTGCTGCACGCACGCCTGACCACGGGAAACTGGAACCTTGGCGTTTTATTGTGCTGGAAAAAGCGGCCCTGACCCGTCTTGCGGCGATGATCCCAGCGCGGGCGGCAGCGCTGGACATCCCCGAAGACAAACTCGACAAAGCCGTGGCGCAATACCAAGATGCCGACCTTGCCGTGGTGGTGGTGGACAGCCCCGTTGCGTCGGAAAAGGTGCCACAGATTGAGCAAACTTATTCCTCCGGTGCTGTTTGTCTCTCCCTTCTTAACGCCGCGCTTGCAGCGGGTTGGGGGGCGAACTGGCTGTCCGGTTGGGCATCCCACGACCCCGTGTTTTGCCAAGACGGGCTTGGCCTTGCGGATCATGAACGCATTGCTGGCCTCATTCATCTGGGTTCTGAGACCAGCACCCCGCCGGAACGGCCACGCCCTGACCTTGCCCAAAAAGTCAGTTGGGTTTCGGAATGATATTTAGCGACTTCATCAAGGCCCTTGGCCAGATCGACGATCGCGCCTTTCGTCGCGTTCTGTTCCTTGGGCTTGGCCTGACGGTTGCGCTTCTTGTTGGGGTTTATGCCGCGTGGCTTACGCTGGTGGACACCCTAAACGACGGCCCGCTCGTGCTGCCGTTCGTTGGTGAAATCACGTGGATCGGGGCGCTGTTAGGTTGGGGCGGGCTGGGCGTCATTATTCTGGCGTCGGTTTTCCTGATGATCCCCGTCGCCTCCGCGATCACCTCGTTCTTTCTTGAGGACGTGGCGGACGCTGTTGAGGCCAAACACTACCCTGACCTCATGCCAGCCCCCAAAGTGCCGTTCTCAGAGGCGCTCATCGACACGGTCACATTCTTTGGCGTCTTGATTGGCGCCAACCTTTTGGCGATCATCGCCTATGCGCTTTTGCCGCTCTTTGCGGTGCCGGTCTTCTTTTTATTGAATGGGTATCTGCTTGGGCGGGAATACTTCACAATCGCAGCCCTACGCCGCGAAGGTCGGGTGCGGGCCAAGCAAATGGCGCGTGCGCACCGGGCGGAAATCTGGATGGCCGGGGTGTTAATGGCCATTCCCTTGGTCATTCCAATTGCCAACCTGTTCATCCCTATCTTGGGCGCGGCAACCTTCACACATCTCTATCACCGCTTGGCAGAAACGCCGAAACGTTAGGTAGATCGCACAAAATAACCTAGAGCTGTGGTGTTCCTTGTTTAACTCGGAGACCTACCATGCCCCCGCACGGCAAACCCGAAGACGCTTTTCGCTTTCGCACCTCTGTCGAAATCCGCGCACTCGATGCCCATTTCGATCTGCGCAATGTGCCGCCCCGCGCCGATGACCGCCTGTTGCTTGCATGTTGGAACATCGCGAATTTCGGCGTGCAAAACCGCAGCGACGGCGCGCTCGACCTCCTTGCCCATGTCTGTGGCAAGTTTGATTTGATCGCAGTGCAAGAGGTCAATGAGAACTGGCACCCGCTCGCGGATATGGTGGAGCGGATGGGCCCGCTGTGGGTTCAGTTGGACGTGTCCTGAGAACTGCTTGGCGGGCCCATGCGGTCAAACCAGTCCAAGTCACGCACCGAAATCCAGCCCGACAAAATGATCGCCACCAACGCGGCCCAGATCGGTATCGCAAAATAGGTGGTGATGCGTGCCTTACGCCCGACCTGCGCGTCAGCTGGTGCGGATTGCGGCGTACCAGGAACAATTTCCCCAGCTTCACCTTGGGTTTGCATCCGCAACGGCAACACGATGAAAAACGTCATGAACCACACCACCGCAAACAGGACGATCGCAGATGTAATGCCCATCAGACTTGTTCCAGCTCAACCAAGCAGCCGTTGAAATCTTTGGGGTGCAAGAACAGCACTGGCTTGTTGTGCGCCCCGATCTTGATGTCACCCAAAACACGTGCGCCTTCAGCCAGCAGTTTGTCGCGTGCTCCTTCGATATCGTCGACTTCATAACAGATGTGGTGAATGCCGCCTGCGGGGTTCTTTTCAAG
>DQCL01000352.1:0-7126 GCA_003533975.1 Octadecabacter sp.
CATCAAGATCGCAGGCATCACGCCAGCCATCATGAAAGAAGCCTTGGCTCAGGCCAAAGCGGGCCGCGTTCATATCCTCAATGAGATGAACAAAGCACTGTCTTCAGCGTCTGAATTCTCCGAGCACGCTCCACGCATCGAAACGATGCAGGTTCCAACGGATAAAATCCGCGAAGTGATCGGTTCTGGCGGTAAAGTCATCCGTGAAATCGTTGAAGTGTCCGGCGCTAAGGTCGACATCAACGACGAAGGCATCATCAAGATCGCGTCGCCAAACGGCGAAGCAATCAAGAAGGCCTACGACATGATCTGGTCCATCGTGGCCGAGCCAGAAGAAGGCATGATCTACACCGGTACGGTTGTTAAAATCGTAGACTTCGGTGCATTCGTGAACTTCTTCGGCAAGAAAGACGGCCTCGTGCACGTTTCTCAGATCGAAAACCGTCGCCTGAACCACCCATCTGACGTTCTGAAAGAAGGTCAGGAAGTTAAAGTTAAGCTTCTGGGCTTCGATGACCGTGGCAAGGTTCGCCTGTCCATGAAGGTCGTTGATCAGGAAACTGGTGAAGAAATCAAAGAAGAGAAGAAGGAAGACTAAGGTCTTTCAGAACGCTCTAACAAAGGCCCCGATGGAAACGTCGGGGCCTTTTGCGTTTCACAGGTATGGAAAACCTGAACGAGTCGTGATCAGCCAAACCTTGCCCAACACCCCCAACGCAGGGCATATAGATCTTAGTTAGTGCATTTCTGGGGAACTTTAATGATTACGCGCCGCCATTTTCTGAACACAGCCGCTGCCACGGCTGGCCTTGCTGCCACATCTGTGAACGCACAGGGCTATCTCATTCCTGAACAGCAATTGCCGCGCATTGTCCGTCTCGACCGTGACTACGCACCCGGTGAAGTCCACGTTGAGCCAGGCAGCTTTAAACTCTACCTGATGCTCGGCCCAGGACTTGCGATGGAATATTCCGTTGGGATTGGCCGCGCGGGACTATACGAGTCCGGCGATTTCATCATTCAGGTCAAAAAAGAATGGCCAAGCTGGACACCGACACCTGACATGATTGCACGCAGCCCTGGATCCTACGCCCGATACGCGGATGGTATGGAGGGCGGCATCAACAACCCACTTGGTGCCCGCGCGCTGTACCTGTTCAAAGGTAACCGCGACACGTTCCTGCGTATCCACGGCACCAACGCGCCACGCACAATCGGCAGCGCTGTGTCCAACGGCTGCGTGCGCTTGGTGAACAGCCATATCTCGGATTTGTACAATCGCGTTCCGCTGAATACGCGCGCTGTACTGCACTAAAAGCCTGTAAAATCAGGCGTGATAAAAGGCCCCTGCATATCGCATGGGGCCTTTTTTGTGGATTTTCCCCTATGTGGAACGTTCAAATTTGATTCATTATCCCCGGCAACTGCTCAATCAATGGGTGGAAAAAGGAAAGGGAACATCATGAAGAAACCATTGGCCGAATTTATCGGCACATTCACACTCGTCCTACTGGGTTGCGGCGCTGCCGTAATCGCGGGCGCTGACGGAACCACCGGTATCGGCCTTGCAGGTATCAGCTTTGCTTTCGGCCTCGCGCTGATCGGCATGGCCTACGGCATCGGCCCAGTATCCGGTTGTCACATCAACCCCGCAGTGTCCTTGGGCGCTGTTGCGGCGGGTCGCATGACCATCAGCGAAGCGATCCCATACATGATTGCACAAGTCGCTGGCGCCATTGCAGGCGCATTCGTACTTTGGGTGATCGCATCTGGCAGCGCGGGCTACGAAGGTGGCATGGGCGCAAATGGCTGGGGGACCGGCTACCTAGGTGAATACAACATGACGTCTGCATTCGTATTCGAAGTCGTTGCGACGTTCCTGTTTATGGTCGTCATCCTTGGCGCAACTGGCAAAGGCGCACCAGCGGCTATGGCTGGTCTCGCGATTGGTCTTGCACTTGTTGTCATCCACCTTGTGGGCATCAACGTCACAGGCGTCTCTGTGAACCCTGCGCGTTCCATTGGGCCAGCTTTGTTTGCTGGTGGGTCCGCTCTTGCACAGCTTTGGTTGTTCATCGTTGCACCAATCATCGGCGCTGTTGCGGCTGGCGCCTTGTTCAAGTCCGGCTTGCTTGACGCCGACGACGCATAAGCGTGCACCTATAAAACGCAAAAGGCCCCGCCAATTGGACGGGGCCTTTTTAGTGTCGATCCGTTGATCTTACTTAGGCAGCTTTGCCATCCGCAGATACGGCAGTTTGGTATCAATGGAACCATACTTGGCAATCGCGTCTTCGTCAGACACGCCCATCGGCACAACAACATCCTGACCAAGCTGCCAGTTTGCCGGTGTCGCGACGTTTTCACGCGCCGCTGTCTGCAACCCATCCAAAGCACGTAGAACTTCGGCAAAGTTACGGCCAACGTTCATCGGGTACGTCATGGACAACTTCAACTGTTTGTCTGGTCCAATGATGAACACGGAACGCACAGTCGCAGAATCCGCTGGCGTGCGACCATCGGGCATGTAGGCCTCGGCTGGCAGCATGTCGAATGCCTTTGCCATCGCCAAATCTGAATCAGCCACAATCGGGAAACCCGCCTTTGCGCCCCCAACAGCTTCGATATCATTTTTCCACTTTTTGTGTTCTTCAACACCGTCAATAGAAATGCCAAGAACCTTAGTCCCACGTGCTTCCCATTCATCAGCAAGCTGGGCAACAGCACCGAATTCGGTCGTGCAAACGGGTGTGAAATCTTTCGGATGGCTGAAAAGAACCGCCCAAGAATCGCCAACCCAATCGTGCAGGTTAATTATGCCGTGGTCCGTCTCGACATTCATGTTAGGGATCGTGTCGTTGATGCGCAGGCCCATATCAGGTCTCCTTTGTTGATTACGTTCTAGCTTCATATATGTCTGGGTAGCGAACAGTTCCAGCACTCAAGGATCGCCCTGCGACCATTCGCGCCAATCGAACCATCCGGTGGGATACAAAACGCCAATGCGCTTGCACCGCGGCAGCCTGAAATCGGACTGGTCCTAGACAGATAAACACCGCGCAGATAGGAACCTCTCATGTCTGAACGCGCTCCCTTCATCCCTACAACCGTTCACAAGCGTGACGAGTTCTCAGAAACGGTTTCCGGCCATCTAAAAGGGTTTGAGGACGCCAAACTGGTTCTGCGTAAACTCGACGGTGTACCCTTCTGGGCCAAACCCATTGCCAGCTTTCTTGCCCGCAAAGAGGTCCGTTCGTTGCGTATTGTGACTGGAATAAAGGGCACACCAGACCTGATCCGCGTCGATGATGAAGGCATCCTGCGCAGCTGGTCCGCAGGTATCCCATTGAACCTTGCCAAGCCTGACACAACAGAATTCTACAAAGACGCAAAGCGCATCTTGCGCGACATGCGGCGGCGCAATGTCACGCACAACGACCTCGCAAAGCCGCAAAATTGGCTGATGGCACCTGATGGGTCTGCCGCCGTAATCGACTTTCAGCTCGCTTCGGTGCATCGCCGCCGTGGTAAGCTGTTTCGCATCATGGGCTATGAGGACCTACGCCATTTGGTCAAGCAAAAGCGCCGCTATGCGCCCACGCTGCTCACGCCCGCCGAACACAAAATGCTTGCACGCAAGTCCCTTCCGACCAGTATTTGGATGGCCACGGGAAAGCGGGCGTACAACGCTATCACGCGCGGGCTGTTCAGCTGGTCGGACGGTGAGGGCACAGGCAACCGTATTGCGCAAGATGGCCCATCTATCACCGCAGAGCTTATGAAAAACAGTGCCGTCCATGGCGTATCACTCAGCCCATTCGCACTACCCGCCAAAGGCATGGGCATTTACGCATTCGTGCAAACTGACCTAGGCACACAAGACCTGCGCGCACTTATCCCTGAAACGCGCGTTGATCTGATCCAACCCGTCACAAACCTGCCCCGTACCGAGGTCTTGGAATTGATCGCGATGAACCGTCTGGATGAGCTTGAGATCGTACTAAACGCAGAACCGAACCTTCGCGCCGTAACCGATCCGATTGTTGCGGGTCGCCTGAACCTGACAGACCGCCGCCTCGACGGCGTCTAAAACGGCGCCTTTGCGCGAAACCGAACACCTTCACCGCCATCGGGATGACGGAGGCGCAATTCTTCGGAATGCAGCATAAGGCGGTCATAATTCAGCGCCTCACCCGTCGCATAGAACGGATCGCCTAGGATCGGGTGACCAAGGCTAAGCATATGCACACGGAGCTGATGGGAACGTCCGGTTTTCGGCATCATCCGAACACGGCTTTCGACCCCATCACTGCGCAAAACCTTCCAATCGGTCTGCGCGGCCTTCCCCGTTTCATGGCACACTTTTTGCAGCGGCCTGTTTTCCCAATCAACAATGAGCGGCAGGTCCACGGTGCCTGTTTTAGGCTCTAACGTGCCCCAAACACGGGCAACGTAGGTTTTCTTGGTCATGCGCTTTTCAAACTGCAATCCGATGTGGCGTTGGGCGTGCGGCGTCAACGCAAAGACCATCACACCACTCGTGTCACGGTCCAACCGATGGATCAGCAAAGCTTGGGGAAACGCCTCTTGGATGCGTGCAATCAGACAGTCCGCCAAATGCGGCCCCTTCCCCGGAACCGAAAGCAAACCACTTGGCTTATTCACGATCAGAATTTCATGATCGGCGTGAATCACCTCAAGCGGATCACTCGGCGGGTTGTATTCACTGCTCATCTGCGGCGCGACCGGAACATGGAATAGGTATACAGTCCCAGCGCAGCCCAGATCATCGGGAAGGCGACTGCCCGTGCATGCCCGAATGGTTCTTTGAAGACAAACACTGCAACCAACATGATCATCGTTGGCGCGATGTATTGCATAATCCCGATAGTCGTCAGTCGCAGCCCCTTCGCACCATTGGCATAGAGCATCAGCGGCACCGCCGTCACAATACCGCACCCCACAAGCAACCACATATCAGGCGTAAACGGCACGAAATGTCCGCCCCCATTCAGCGATAGCCAAATCAGATAAGCGATCGCAAACGGTGTCAGGATTAATACTTCAAGCAAGAAACCTTGGTTTGGGCCAATAGGCAGGGAGCGTTTGAAATAGGCGTAGAACCCCCAGCTTGTGGTGAGCGCCAGCGCAGGCCAAGGCAGGCTTCCGGTTTCAATTGCTAGCACCGCCACAGCCGCCGCCGCAATCGCCACAGCGACCCATTGCAGGCGTTTCAATCGCTCCCCGAGTAAAACCGATCCAAGAAGTATCGAGAACAGTGGATTGATGTAGTAGCCCAGCGCGGCATCCAGCGCGCGATCCACCGAAATCGTCCAGACGTAGACACCCCAGTTCACAGAAATTAGCGCCGCAGTGACAACCCCCATTGCAAGGCTGCGTGGGTCTTTCAACACGCGCCCGATATCGCCCGTTCGCCCCATCAGAAACAGAACCAAACCCGCGACAGGCACGGACCACAGCACACGATGCGTAACGACCTCAACGGCGGGAACATGCGCCAACCATTTCATATACAGCGGCAGGAACCCCCACAGCAGATAGGCGGAAAACGCAAAGCCAAAGCCGCGCAGGGTGTCTTCATTTTGAGATGGTGTAGCCATGCTTGCATCAGCACGATTTACACACCCCGGGTCAAGGTCTGTGCTTGCCCGGGATGCATTGTATTTTGTGATCAGACCTTAACGCGTTGTGATGCAGGGTCGTACATTGGCTTAAGCGACGCCTCGGCCTTCACTTTCACACCCATCACGTCGATCTCATAGCTTGAGGCCAGAACATCCGCAGGTTTCTCGCCCTTGCACGGGACATACCCAAGGCCCATCGCGCCGCCCAAGGAATGCCCATAAGCACCGGATGTCAGGAACCCGACCTGCTCACCATCGCGCAAGATCGGTTCATTGTGGTACAAAAGCGGCTCTGGATCGGTAAGTTTGAACTGCACCATTCGCAGATTTAGACCCTGTTCCTGCTTATCAAGCACCGCGTCGCGCCCGATGAAGTTCGGCTTGTCCTTCTTCACCGCAAAGCCAAGGCCCGCCTCCATCACATGATCTTCGCAGGTTATGTCATGCCCGAAATGCCGGAAACCCTTCTCGATGCGGCACGTATCCATCATGTGCATACCACACAACGTCAGGCCCATATCCTGCCCCGCCGTATGCAATGCCTCAAACACATGGCCCGCTTGATCCGCAGAAACATATACTTCCCAACCAAGTTCGCCCACGTAGGTCACGCGATGCACACGGGCCATTCCCATGCCAATCTCAACGTCCTGTGCGGTGCCAAACGGGTTCACATCGTTGCCGAAATCCGCCGGTGAAACCGCCTGCAACAGCTTGCGACTGTTCGGGCCCATAACGGCCAGCACGCCCTCGCCTGCAGTCACATCCGTGATGACCACGTTGAAATCGCCACGGTTGCGTTCCATCCAAACCTGATCAGCCAGTCGCGTCGCGGCAGGTGTCACCACCAGATACGCGGTTTCAGTCATGCGCGTGACGGTCACATCCGCCTCAATGCCACCACGATGGTTCAGGAACTGCGTATAAACGATCTTGCCAATCGGCACCGAATAATCGCCACCCCCGACATAGTTCATAAACGCTTCGGCATCGCGCCCTTCGACCCTAATCTTGCCGAAAGACGACATATCATACATGCCGACATTCTCGCGCACGGCCCTATGTTCAGCCGCTACGTTGTCAAAGAAATTCTGGCGCTGCCATGTGTATTCATACTCCGGCGTCTGTCCTTCCTTGGCGAACCAGTTGGCGCGTTCCCAACCGGACAGCTCGCCCATTACGGCACCATGCTGCAACAGGTGCTGATGAAACGGAGTGCGCCGAACACCACGTGCCGTCGCCTTTTGGCGGTAAGGGAAATGATCCGCATAAAGCAGGCCCAGCGTTTCCTTCGAGCGCTCCATCAGAAAGGTCTTATTCCCCATGAACGGCTGCATCCGGCTGATATCTACATCGCCCAAATCAAACGGTTTCGCGCCTGCGTCCATCCACTGCGCCAGCGCCATACCCGCGCCACCCGCAGACTGAATACCGATAGAGTTAAAACCAGCCGCGACCCAAACGTTGTCCATCTCTGGTGC
>DQCL01000352.1:7178-18779 GCA_003533975.1 Octadecabacter sp.
TGAATACCCGCGTCTGCCAGCATTGGCAGGCGTTCCACAGCAGCCTCAAGGATCGGTTCAAAGTGATCAAAATCTTCGGGTAGCTGGTCAAATTCGAAATCGTTCGGAATGGGGCCCCAAGGTTTTGAAACAGGCTCGAACGCACCCAAAAGCATCTTTCCGGCGTCTTCTTTGTAATACGCGCATTCATCAGGGACGCGCAGCACCGGCATCTGCGTTAGACCCTGAATTGCCTCGGTCACGATGTAGAAATGCTCGCAGGCTTGCAGCGGAACGTTCGTTCCAAGCATCTGGCCAACTTCACGGCCCCACATGCCCGCACAGTTCACGACGTGCTCACATTCAATCGTGCCTCGCCCGTTTTCGTCTTCCCAATTCACACCCGTGATGCGGCGACCATCGCGCACGACGCCCGTTGCTTTCACACGTTCCTTCACAACCGCGCCACGCTGCCGTGCACCCTTTGCCAAGGCAAGCGCGATATTGGCGGGGTCTCCCTGCCCGTCGAGCGGTAGGAAAACCCCACCAACGACACCATCAATATTCAAATGCTCGTACTTCGCCTTCACTTCGCTGGGCGAAATCTCCTCGACATCGACACCAAAAGACCGCGCCATAGATGCTTGGCGGTAAATCTCTTCCTTGCGCTCATCGGTCAGCGCAACTGTGATCGACCCGCAGCGCTTAAAACCTGTGGCAACGCCAGTTTCAGTCTCTAAGTCACCATAAAGCTCCTGTGAATACTTGGCGAGTTTGGTCATATTCTGCGTCGCTCGTAGCTGTGCGATCAGGCCCGCCGCATGCCACGTGGTGCCCGAAGTCAGCTGTTTACGTTCGAGCAACACAACATCTTGCCAGCCCAGCTTTGTCAGGTGATAGGCCACCGAACAGCCAATAACCCCGCCGCCAATAATCACAACGCGCGCTTTGTTTGGAAGATCCGCCATTTACGACGACCACAGAGGCGTCGGTTTATCACCTGCACGGTGCACCAAGTCTTGGCCCATGCCACCATCCAAAAGCGTTACCTGTGTCATGCGCGGATCCGCTCGTTCTTGGGATCAAACATCGGTTCATCTTCTTGCACGATTGCTTTCTGGCGCTTGCCAAACACATCGACTTCAAGCTCGGTTCCGACAGTCAAAAAGTCTGCCCGCACCATACCTAGTGCAACGCATTTGCCCGTCCGGTAGCCCATCCCACATGACGTGACCTCTCCGACAATTTCATCCCCATGCCAGACAGGGGCCATATAAGGCGCATCCGTGTCGCCCGCTTCCATAACCATCGTCACAAAGCCCTTCTTGCGGCCCGCTTTTTTCTCGGCAAGCAGCGCGGCCTTGCCAGGGAAATCGGCATCTTTGTCAAACTTGATGAACCGATCAAGACCACCCTCAAGCAATGAATAATCGGTCGACAAGTCACCCTTCCAAGCACGGTAACCTTTCTCCAAACGCATAGAATTCAACGCATACATTCCGAAAGGCGTCACACCTGCATTCGCCAAAGCGTCCCAGATTGCTGGCATCGCTTCAGGGGCGGCGTGAATTTCCCAACCCAGTTCACCAGCAAAGGAAACACGGATCATCGCCGCATCTTGCCCGGCAACTTTTCCGTCCATGCTCACGGACAACCACGGCTTACTCAGATCATGTCCTTCAACCAACGGCGCAAGAATGTCGCGCGCTTTCGGTCCGGTCACCAACAGGCATTCCACCTCGCTCGTGTGATCTGTCACCGAAATCCCCTCAGGTGCTTGGCGTGAGAATATCTCAAGGTCATGCCACTGCGCAGTCGCGGCTGTAATCAATCCAACGTCCGTATCTGAATGCACCATCACGGAAGTTTCCGTCAGGATGCGCCCACGGCTGTCAGGGAAATAGGCAAGCGTCACTCGATCAGGGTTCGGCAGACGAGACGCCGTCAAACCATCAACGAAATCTTTCGCGCCCTCACCTTCAACCTTGATGCGGCTGAAACCTGTGATCGGCAGCATACCGCAGCCGGTCGTAACAGCCTCAACTTCACGTTTGACAGCAACCTCCCACGGTCCATTCCGGCCCCATGTTTGCGTCGATTCCTCGGATGTGTCCTCACTATCTTTGGCGTACCAATTGGCCCGTTCCCAACCATTGTACGCCCCGAGCTGCGCACCCGCACCTTGCAAACGAGACTGCAACGTCGAGTGTTTCTTATCCCGGCCCGCAGGCCATTCATGATGCGGGAAATGCATCGCGTACTCGTGGCCATAAGTCTCAAGCGCCTTGGACAGACAGTAATCGTGATCGGCGTATTCGGTGTAACGACGCGGGTCACAGGACCACATATCGACCTCGGTTTCACCATGCATGATCCATTCCGAAAGCACCTTACCAGCGCCGCCACCTTGCGCGATGCCAAAGGTAAAGGAATGGGCTTCAAACGCGTTCTTAACGCCGGGCATTGGGCCAATCATCGGCAGCCCATCCGGCGCGTATGGGATCGGGCCGTTGATGTTGCGCTCAACACCACCTTCACCCAGAAGCGGCAGACGCTCCATCGCGTCTTCAATGTAAAACTCGAGACGCTCAAGGTCATCAGGATAAAGTTGGAAACTGAAATCCTCGGGCATCGGGTCCTCAGGTGTAACCCAATGTGCCTTACAATTCCGCTCGTACGGGCCAAGGTTTAGCCCGTGCTTGTCCTGACGCAGGTAGTAGCTGATATCAGGGTCACGGATCATCGGCATCTTCTGGCCGCGCTCTTTTGTGAACGCCTCAAGCTCTGGCAACTGACCTGTCAGGAAATACTGGTGGCTCATCACGACCATCGGCACAGTACGCCCGCCAAACGGCTTAAACATCTCACCCACGCGCTGCGCATAATAGCCCGCGCAGTTCACGACGAATTCGCACCGGATATCGCCCTTGTCGGTCTTCACGATCCATTCGTCGCCGTCACGATCAATGCCTGTGACAGGGCTGAACCGTTCAATCCGCGCACCCGCATCACGCGCACCCTTGGCCAACGCCTGTGTCAACTGCGCGGGGTCAATGTCACCGTCCAACGGGTCCCAAAGCCCCCCCGCAAGGTCGTGGGTCTCAATGAATGGGTTATGCTCCTTCAGCTCGTCTGGAGTGCAGACATCCATCGTCAAACCTTGGGCCCATGCCTGACCGGAAATCTTTTCAAATTCCTGCATCCGCTCCTTGCTATGCGCCAATCGGATAGCACCCGTGACGTGATAGTTCATCGGATAGTCGACCTCTTCGGCCAAGCCGCGATACATTTCAGCGCCATACCGCTGCATGTTCATAACCGCCCAGTTGGGTGCAAAGTTCGGAACGTTACCCGCCGCGTGCCAAGTGGAACCCGCCGTCAATTCGTTCTTTTCAAGCAAGACACAATCTGTCCAACCAGCCCGCGCCAGATGGAACAATGCAGACGTCCCCACGACGCCGCCACCGATAATGACCACGCGGGCCGTTGTAGGAAAATCTGCCATCGTTAGTGCTCCCTCTGCGCTACGCCGTCCGCGATGTCGTAACAATTGCCCCAAGCGAAAAACTCATCACGTTTTCATCATTTGCTTTCCAAAACAAAAAGCAGCCGCAGTTGCAGCTCCCTTTCAATATGTCACCTGCTCCCCGAAGGTTGGGACGCACCAAGCAGCACGCCATAAATGACGAAACAAACAGCCATGCTGCGGCGGAACCAAACGTTAAACACAGCCCCCATCGCGGCCCGCCCTAAACCGGCACCAAGTGCTGTGTAGGTCAGGTAACTACAGGCCGTCAGCGTCAGCGCGGTCGGCACGATGACCCACATCTGCGGGCCAATTGGCACATCCGGCTGAACAAACTGGCTGAACGCCGCAAGATAGCCTGCCACGCTTTTTGGATTAATCACTGCAATCGCAAACGCACGCCAGTAAACACCACCAGCGGGCACGTCATGCTGAACGACGGGCCGCGTCGCCGTGATCCAGCCGCGCACTCCAAGGTAAATCAAAAAGGCGGCACCGATCAGCTTTGCAATCCAGAACGCCATCTCAGACGCCGCCAAAAGGGCCGTCACACCGAAGGCTGACAACGCCAAAAACAGCGATGCTTGCGTCAAAATCGCTGCGACCGCAGGCAGCGAGCGAACGAACCCGCGCGACATACCATTTGAAATACAATTCACAGCGTTCGGCCCCGGCGTGGTCACGAACACCACCCAGAACAACGCGAATATGCTCCATGCTTCAAACGTCATCTTAATACACCGGCGGCGCGATAACCCAGATCGCAACACAGGGCTTCGCATGGGGGTTCATCCAACGGAAAGGCTCACCGCGAACGCGAAAGCTATCGCCCGCATTTAACGAATAGGTCTTTTCAGCAATCCAAAGTTCAAGCTTACCAGACACGATATACCCAACCTCTTGCGTCGGGCGTGTCACCGTCTCAGTGATTTCAGCACCCGGTTCGAACGTGGAATGCAGGACTTCGAAGTCATCGGTCAGGTCCGGCGAAAGCAACTCCTCAACCAAGCCAGCAGAACGCGACCCGATCGGGCGACGCGCATCCGCACGAACGATCAACCCTTGCTCATGTGCTGGCGCGTCAGAACGAAACAGGCTGGAAACAGACACATCAAGCGCCTTCGCCATGCCGCGCAAATCAGTGATCGAAGGTTCTGATATGCCCCGTTCAACTTGGCTAAGCCACCCGACGGATCGATCCAGCATAAGGCCTAAATCCGTCAACGTCAGGCTCCGCGCCTTTCGCAGCGCGCGAATATCAGCACCGAGTGTTCGGCTTTCTGTCGGTAAGTCGTGAATCACCGCGGCAAATCCCCCTGTTTAAAGGAGTCGTGACACGGCTTTATGAAAATTCAAAGGATTTTTTCACGCCGCGCCGCAGCGTTGAAAGCCTCTGCTAGAATTGCGACCATTGCGTCGGCATCCCCCTGATCAAACGCATCCGGTTGGTCGCTGTCGATGTCAAAGACGCCAAGCAACGCTCCAACACCGTTAAACACAGGAATTACCAGTTCTGATCGTGTAGAACTCGCACAGGCAATGTGCCCTTCGAACGCCTCGACATCGGCAACCAATTGCACGTCACCCGTCCGTGCAGCAGCGCCACACACACCGCGAGAAAACGGAATTTGCAGACACCCGTGCCCGCCTTGATACGGCCCGATCTTCAGCATTCCAGGCCCCGTTACACGGTAAAAACCCGTCCAATCGAATCGGTCGTCAAAATGATGCACCTCACAAGCTATCGTCGCCATAAGCGAAATCACATCAGCTTCACCCTCGGTTAAGCTTCGGATGGTTTGTGCAAGCGTCTCATAATCCGGCATTTTGGCCTCTACTATAACAAATGGAATCTCGGTGATCTCAAATCAACGCATTCAGGAATTTACGCTGCCAATCCCCGAAATCCTATACCGAAGCGTTAAGTATGAAAAACCGTAAAAGCGCCTCAATGTTTCCCAATCGTCACCCGAATCCAAGGTCATATTGTTTCTTGTAGCTGCATAGGCTCACCTCGGCGTCACGTGTAACAGCCCCCACCCAGTGCGGGGCGCCGAGGACTATGCGGCTCGATTTTTGTGCACAAAACCTTTCCCCCACCAATCATACTGTTACGGTCTCCCGAAATATAAGGAGACACCATGCGCGATTTTCAACAACCCGGCCGATCCACTGTTTTTGCACAAAACGGCATCTGCGCCACATCGCACCCCTTAGCGGCCAAAGTTGCCGTTCAAATCCTCGAAGCAGGCGGAAACGCAATGGATGCCGCGATTGCCGGCGCCGTCTTGCTTGGCATTTGCGAACCCCAGTCTACCGGAATTGGTGGTGATGCCTTCTGTCTTTTCAACGAGGCCGGATCAGACGAAGTCCTCGCACTAAACGCCTCGGGCCGTGCGCCTGCTGCATTGGACGCGGCATCGTTACGTGCGCAGGGCATGGATGTTTTACCGCTTACCTCAGTACATGCGATCAGTCTTCCCGGTGCAATGGACGGGTTCATACGCCTCTCCAAGGACCACGGAAAACTCGGCCTCAAAGCCATCCTCGCCCCTGCAATTCACTACGCCGATGCTGGCGTTCCGGTCGCGCCAAAGGTTGCGTTTGATTACGCGCAATCGGGCAGCACCCTACACGGCGCAGGCCGCACGCATTACACCTTGCAGGACAAACCCCTAACCACCGGACAGATTTTCCGCGCCCCGCAACAGGCAGACGTCCTACGCCGCGTCTCAATGGATGGGCGCGCGGGTTTCTATGAAGGCGAAGTTGCCGAAGACATGGTGAAGTCCCTGAACGCCGCGGGCGGCACCCACACACTCGATGATTTTGCAAATGTCCGCGCCGACTACACCGCCCCCGTCAGCGGCACCTACAAAGACATCGAACTGGTTGAGCATCCACCCAATGGCCAAGGCGCAACGGCCATCCTGATGCTCAACATCCTCAAACATTTCGACATTGCGGGCTTGGATCCGATGGGCACCAAACGCGCGCACCTTGAAGCCGAAGCCGCCAAGCTTGCCTATGACACCCGCAACCGTGTCATCGCAGACCCTGACCATACCGCGCGGCTCGAACATATGTTGAGCGCAGAAACAGCGGAAAAATTGGCGGCCCTTATCGACCCTAACACGGCCCTAAACCCTGAATTGCCAACCGCCGAGGCCGTACACAAAGACACTGTGTATATCACTGTGGTAGACAAAAACCGCATGTGTGTTTCGATGATCTATTCCATCTTTCACAGCTTCGGATCCGGCATGGCCTCCGATAAGTTCGGCATTCTGTTCCAGAACCGCGCGGCTGGTTTCACGCTTGAAGAAGGCCACCCCAACGAGGCCGGAGGCGGCAAACGCCCCATGCACACAATCATCCCGGGCATGGTGAAACGCGGCGGAAAAATTGAAATGCCATTTGGCGTGATGGGTGGGGCCTACCAGCCCTGCGGCCATGCGCGTTTTCTGACGAACATGGAAGACTTCGGCATGGACGCTCAAACCGCCATAGATGCACCCCGCTGCTTTGCCGAGAATGGCGCGCTGAATGTCGAGACCGGCTATAACGACAAGGTCGCGCAGGAATTGGCCGACTTGGGGCATATCATCAAACGCGCCAAAGCCCCGATTGGCGGAGCGCAGGCAATCAAAGTACATGAGAACGGCTTGCTAGAAGGCGCATCAGATCCGCGCAAGGATGGCATTGCTCTTGGATACTAAGGCACTCAAAAAACGCCTCGCCCGCACAAGTGGATTGGCATTCATGCTGGCGGGCGGGTTGCTGTGCGGTGTCGCAGTATCCGACGCCCTTTCACACTGCCCCGGCATTCAATGCGAAGACGCCACATTAAACGTGGCGATTTACGCGGCTATGTTCAGCTTGGGCGGAGTTTTATTCTTTCGGAGCAGAAAGCCCTAGTTCATCTGGAACTGTAGCGGGTACTGGCCATCCTCAAAAGGGCCAAACAGATCGTCCAGATCAGGGTGGTCCACGGGCTGGCCGGAATAATCGGCCACCAAGTTCTGTTCAGACACATAGGCCACGTAATAGGACTGATCATTTTCCGCCAACAGGTGGTAAAACGGCTGGTCCTTGGCGGGGCGTGCCTCTTCTGGAATGGCCTCGTACCATTCTTCGGTATTGGTAAACATTGCGTCCACGTCAAATACCACACCACGGAAGGGATGCTTCCGGTGGCGGACCACTTGGCCCAAATAATATTTAGCGCGAGTTTTCAGCATAGTTTTTTGACCCTTTGGGGGTTACTAGACAAACACACACCCTTGTGTCCATGCAAACACAGCAAAAATTTAGGAAACAAACTGTGCACCTTGCCCTAACCGTTTTGGAAATTGTTGCTCCGGTCTTCATTTTGGCCGCTGTTGGCTTTGTTTGGGTGAAACTCGGGTACGAGTATCGCGTTGAATTCGTAACGCGATTCGCGATGACCCTGTCTGTTCCTTGCCTGATTTTCACAGCCCTCATGGGGACGAAAGTTGACGCAACGGCACTTGCAACGCTATCCGTGGCCAGCCTCGTTGCCTATGGTTTGGTGACCGCAGCAATGTGGCTTTTGGTCTGGGCGGGTCGGTTGGATCGGCGGACTTTTTTGGCCCCACTCATCTTTGGCAACACGGGAAACCTTGGCCTGCCCTTGGCGCTCTTTGCGTTTGGCGACGTCGGTCTTGGATATGCAGTCGTTGTCTTTGCAGTGATGGCGGTCCTCAGTTTTACGTTTGGAATTTGGCTGGTTTCCGATGGTGGATCTCTCTCCAAAGTCATTAAGGAACCACTGGTCGGCGCGACACTTCTTGGTGCGCTGTTCCTATGGCAAGGCTGGGAAACCCCGGCCTTCCTCACCAATGCCTTAGATCTCATCGGGCAAATGGCCATCCCCATGATGCTTATTACCCTCGGCGTGGCAATTGCACGTCTTCGACCCAACGCCCTTGGCCTTGCGACCCTTCTTGCAGCGCTAAAGTACGCAATATGCGCAGGCTGCGCGGCTGTCGTCGGGCTTTGGTTTGCCTTGGACCCTGTCGCGCTGGCGGTGCTGGTCGTTCAAGTCGCGACACCTGTCGCCGTTACATCCTACTTACTTGCGGAAAAATACGGCGCGGATTCTGACAGCGTTGCAGGGCTTGTCGTTGTTTCAACGCTGATGTCAGTGGTCACTTTACCGCTCATCCTCGCATTTGTGATCTAAATGCGGTGTGTAACCGGTTCCCAGATGGTGCGACTTCCGCTAAACTGACCCTAATAAAACTAATAAATAAGCGATGAGGCATATGAGCAAACTCTTTCGCGCCTGTGTACTACTGTTAATCTTGGGAAGCTGCGGCGCCCGAGACGGTTCTACGCCGCGCAATTTAGACAACGCCTGTTCCATTCTAACAGAGCGCCCACATTACGTGCGCGCCTTCAAACGGGCTGAACGCAACTGGGGTGTCGAAACCCATGTTTTGATGGCGATGATTTATCAGGAAAGTAAATTCATTTCCGACAACCGCCCCCCGCATACCTATGCATTGGGTGTCATCCCAACAGGACGCCAATCATCCGCACTTGGCTATAGTCAGGCGCTGAATGGCACTTGGGCGGAATACGTTGCCCAAGAAGGCGGACGCGGGTCCGACCGCACGGATATCGCAGACGCGACGGATTTCATGGGGTGGTATATGGCTGCAACGGTGCGTGAAAACGGCATCCCGCTGAACGACACGTACAACCAATACCTCGCTTACCACGACGGGCGCACGGGTTGGCGCCGTGGCACGTACCACTCTAAGCCGTGGTTGATCCGCATTGCCGGTGAAGTACGCGACCGCGCGGCTATGTATGACGCACAACTGCGCACCTGCCGCCAGTTCCGCTAAACGTAGCATAATCCAATAGAAAAGCGCGTCCCTAACGGGGCGCGCTTTGTTGTTTCTAAATGTTTGGAGCATGTTGGAACGGGGTCAGTTCCCCCAGTTGCGCATCTCACGTTGGATGTTGAACAGGATGTCCGGCACACTCCTATCCTTCACCAAGTCACCCAGAATAACCGTTGTCTGCTGGCCTGTATTATCCGTCACAATCCATTGGCGAAGCTCAACCGGGCTGGACGTATAGATCATCTGGATGCTGCCGTATTCGGGATGGTCCGGATCTTGTGCGGTAACTGCCGTTGTCGTGCCGTCACTTGTGTGGCCTGTCACCATATTGGTGCGCGCCAAGTCAATGTTGCGCTCAAGAATGATCTTGAGGGGGGTCTGGTTAAGCGGATACCGGTCCGGTCCTGAATCGGAACGCGGATCAAAGATCGCG
Source organism: Octadecabacter sp. (assembly GCA_003533975.1). Lineage (GTDB taxonomy): Bacteria > Pseudomonadota > Alphaproteobacteria > Rhodobacterales > Rhodobacteraceae > Octadecabacter. The sequence goes on from DQCL01000352.1 coordinate 16,993, forward strand.
ACTTGGCCACCACCGGCAACAACCAGCGATTCCTCAGGCGGATTATATTCGAACCGCACGCGGTTTGGCCGCTTGATGTAAATGGTCCCCGTGGAGATCGTGCCGTCCGCATTGATCTGCGTGAACTCACCCTCCGCGGTGGTAAACGAGTTCAGGTAACTGGACACCTGCCCAAGCGAAAGCTGCTGGGCAAAGGATGGAGAAGCCGCGAACCCTGCAAGCGCGAGGGGGACAGCCAAAAGACAAAGTCGACGTGTAATCATGTTCATATCTCATACCTAAGCTGGGTTTCAGGGTTTTGCACCCTTGGATGGGATAAACATCCGAGATCACAGCGCGTTAGGCGATATCACGCCAGCTGTTATCCTTTAACATGCGTCCTGTACGTGGATGGCAGAGGGGGCCAGCCCCCGCGCTGCGCGCCCCCCGGGATATTTGCGTGACAAAGACAGGGCAAAGGCCCCGCGTTATTGGCGTTCAGGGATAAGGATTTCGCGTTTCCCGACGTGGTTTGCGGAGGACACAATACCTTGATCTTCCATCTGTTCGACCAAGCGCGCGGCTTTGTTGTAACCAATCGCGAGTTTGCGCTGAATGTAGGATGTCGAACATTTGCGATCCTTGGCAACAATGGCGACCGCCGTATCATAAAGCGCATCTTCACCGTCCGTGTTACCCCCAAGACCAAGAACCTCGTCAATAGACGACGCGCTGTCCTCGGCGGGGCCGTCAACGACACCGCTAAAGTATTCCGGCGGACCATAGGCCTTAAGGTAGGTCACGATTTCTTCGACTTCCTCATCGGAACAGAACGGCCCATGCACACGGGTGATTTTGGAACCACCCGCCATGTAAAGCATGTCACCCATGCCGAGCAGTTGTTCGGCGCCTTGCTCACCTAGAATGGTGCGCGAGTCGATTTTGGATGTCACTTGGAACGAAATCCGTGTTGGGAAATTGGCCTTGATCGTACCCGTAATAACATCGACCGACGGGCGCTGAGTCGCCATAATCAGGTGGATGCCAGACGCACGTGCCATCTGCGCGAGGCGCTGAATGCAGGCTTCGATTTCTTTACCGGCCACCATCATAAGGTCGGCCATCTCGTCCACGACGACAACAATGTATGGCAGAACTTCTGGCGTGAATTCATCTGTCTCAAACACTGGCTCGCCTGTGTCGTCGTCAAAACCAGTCTGAACGGTGCGGTTGAACTGCTCACCCTTCGCAAGCGCATCCTTCACGCGGCCATTATAACCGTCGATGTTGCGCACGCCCATTTTGGACATCTTGCGGTAGCGTTCTTCCATTTCACCAACGACCCACTTGAGGGCAACAACCGCCTTCTTGGGGTCCGTCACAACAGGCGACAGAAGATGTGGGATACCATCATAAACGGACAGTTCCAGCATCTTAGGGTCAATCATGATCATCCGGCATTCTTCCGGCGCCAGCTTATAAAGCAGCGACAGGATCATGGTGTTGATCGCCACGGACTTACCAGAACCAGTCGTACCCGCGATCAGAAGGTGAGGCATCTTGGCAAGGTTCGCGATGATCGGTTCACCGCCGATATCCTTACCCAACGCCAAGGGCAGCTTCATGTTGCTATCGCCAAAATCGCGGGCGGCAATCATCTCACGCAAGACAACCATTTCACGGTTTTCATTCGGAAGTTCGATACCAATCACCGAACGACCCGGAACAGTAGAAACACGCGCCGATAAGGCGGACATGGAACGGGCAATATCATCGGCCAAACCAATAACGCGGCTGGCCTTCAAACC
>DQCL01000352.1:18912-27215 GCA_003533975.1 Octadecabacter sp.
TCATCAGACAACACGTGGCGTTTCACGTCCGATGGAGATGCCAAAAGGCTGAGGGGCGGCATTTCGTACGCAGGGCGTTTGTCTTCGAATTTCAGCGCTGGCTGTGCTTCCGCTTTTGCTTGGCGCGACGGTTGCGGGGCTTTGCGTGCAGGGTGCTGCACAACGGCCTTTGTTTCAGGAACCGGAACGGCAGCTGGTGTGAATGCTGCCACTGGCTCTGCCATAGGCGCAACATCAACAGAAGCGTATTCCATCGCCGGTTCAACGTAGTCTTCAACGAATTCTGCCATTGGGACTTCTGCTGGTGCGGCCATTTCAAGGGCCGCTTTCTGCTCGGAATTCAACACCAGTGGGCGCGGACCGGTATAGCGTTCGACAGGTGGCTCAACACGTGCCTCTTGAGGTTCCATCCGGCTCGCGATTGCAGCCGTGATTGCAGGATTAACACCCGGTTTCGTTGCAATATGAACGTCTTGCGGTTGACCGGAACGGGACCGAACAGCATTGGCAATACGTGCTGAAATACGATCGTTATCAGCAACAGGAACATCACCTTGCATGCTGGGTTCTTCGATCAACTCAGGTTCAGGCATCGGGTCAGCCCGTTTAAACACAGACGCAAACAAGCCTTGCTTTTGCTCAGGCTCCGCATGACGCACGGGCGCTGCCAAAGGGGTTGGCGCAGCATGTGCACCTACCGGCTCAGCGGCTTCAAGTGGATCGAAGTCTTCGTAACGTGTTGGCATTGCAGGATTGGCGCGGACAACGGCGGCAACCCGTGCAGTTTCTTGCGCAATCGACGGCGTTGGAAATGCGCGTGCTGCTTCCAGTTCAGCCTCATACTCCGCCTTTTCTTGACGTGACATTTCGCGGCGTTCCTGAACCTTGGTTCCAAGCACCTGTGCGCCTTTGTAAGACGCGGACGCGGTTTGCCCGAGGAGCTTTAGCACGCCGGAATATACAACGATCAACCCAAGCAACAGGAAGCGGCCTAAGCGTTTGATCTCATTCATCGTGAAACCAAATGCGAATGCCATGAGCGCAAGAACACCTAGACCCAACACGAAGGACATCAGTTTCGTCGAAAACGGAACACCAAAGGGCAAAACCGTCAAAAAGATCGACAGAACAGTGTCACCAAACATTCCACCTAAACCAAAATTTTCAGTCCAGCTCGCACCCGTATTCAAAGTTGACGCGTAAATCGCGGTCACTGCAATCACGATTGGTGCGAAAACCGCACGAGCTAACGCGCGTTCCTGCCCACGGTGTAACGTAAAACGCAGACCCCAAACCATCAGTACTGCCGGCACCATCCACGACGCATACCCAACGATCATAATCAGCACCGCGGCAAACGACGCACCTGGCCGACCCAGCCAGTTCTGAACGGGGGCATCCGTAGCGGACATGAAATTCGGATCATCGGCCGCGTAGGACCACAACATCATCGCAACCATCAGACCCGTAACAAACAGGCCGATCCCCACCAGCTCACGCCCGCGCTTTTCAATCGCTGCTTGGGTGGAGCTATCCAGAAGCGGGTCTCTCTGTCGGGTCTGATAAGATGCCATTTTGCCGTTCCTCACGTGTACAAACAGTCGCGGATTTGGGTCAAACCGCGCTGCGTTTCTTCTATTGGGGCGACAAGTGCCACCCGGATATATCCTGAGCCAGGATCACCGCTTGGGTCGGGACGGCTCAGGTAGGCACCGGGCAGAACCCGAACACCTTTCTCTTGCCACAGCTTTAGGGCCGCGGTTTCTCCATCCTCCACTGGAAGCCACAGGAAAAACCCTGCCTCCGGAGAAGTATAACTATTCACACCAGCAAAAATCGCATCTGCGGCGTCAAATTTCGCGCGATATAGCGCGCGGTTTTCAATCACATGGGCCTCGTCGGACCACACACGCGTCGATACGCGCTGGATCGGCATTGGAATTGGCGCCCCTGCATAGGCGCGTAGCTGCCGCATTTCCTTGGTGTTCTTCGGGCCGCTCACGGCAAAGCCAGACCGAAGGCCCGGAAGGTTGCTGCGCTTGGACAACGAATGAAACGCGACAATACGTTCAGGGTCGCAGCCGGTATCTGCCGCTGCCTCAAGAACACCCATCGGCGGGGTGTCGCGATAAATCTCCGAATAACACTCATCCGCGAATATCTTGAAATCGTGCTTTTCAGCCAATGCAATCAGCTGCGTCCAGTATTCGCGGTCCGCCACGGCACCCTGTGGGTTCGCGGGGCTACAAATATAAGCGATGGTCGTACGGTCCAGAATTTCAGGATCAAGGGCGGCATAATCCGGCAAGTGCCCTGTTTCGGCTGTTGCAGGCACCATCACAGGCTCCGCGTTCACCGACAAAGCCGCGATCGCATAAACTTGGTAAAACGGGTTCGGCAGCAAAACGACGGGCTGTTTGCCGTTCTTCACTTCTGGGCAAAGCGCCATCGCGGCATTGTACAAACCTTCTCGGGTTCCGTTCAAAACCAACACACGGTCAGGCGTAATATCTACAGAATAGCGCCGTGTAACCCATCCACAAATCGCCGCCAAAAGCTCCGGTGCGCCTTCATTTGTTGGGTATTTCGCAAATTCCCCGACAGAGCTTGCCAACACGTCAGGCACGAAACTCGGGAACGGATGCTGAGGCTCGCCAATAGTCATATTTACAGGCTCGCCGCCCGCATCATGGACGTCGAGTAAAGCGCGCAAGCGCGGCCACGCATAGGCCGGTAGGTTCGAAAACCGCTCGGGGTACGTCATTACTGCCTCAAACTACGACCTCATTAACGGGTCGCTTTCACCCAAAGTAGCCTGACAGTCGTCCCGCTGTCCAGAAAAAGGACGCTTTTTCGGTAACTTGTGTGGCTTTTCAGCAAATTGCGTTTGTCATGTCGTCGTCGTGCAACGCAAAACGCATTCGCGCAAAGCGCAAGGCAGCGATTTTCGTGACCGTTGAAACGCAATCAACGCTAGGCCAGCGCAGCCTCCACAGCGGCCCCAATCCGCAGCAACCGCGCATCATCCCCCCCCGCCACGTTCAACATGATCCCAACGGACGGCACGCTGCTTGGCAACACGAGCGAGGCGAGGCCCATCAAATTCGCAACCCGCGTATTGCGTAGCGCCAATAGGTTCTCGGCAAGGTAGTACTCCTCATCCGTGGCCAGTTTTTCGCAATTCGGCGGCATAATAGGCGATCCAGGGCATAACACGGCATCATACGGCGCGGTTGCGGATGCGTATGCCGCCCGAATGGCGCGTAATTCCTGCCAAAGGGCGAGGAAATCATGGGCCAAGACCTCCTTCCCAGCAATCACCCGATTGTAGATTTGCCAGTACATCTTATCGCCATGCGCGGCGATCAAATCGCGCCAGTTGGCATAGGCATCCGCCGTATATAGCGGGCCGGACATCTCAAAAGCACGTGTAAGCTCAGGCACCTCCAGCGGTACAATTTCAGCGCCCGCCGCTTCCAGTTTCGACACCGCAGCTTGATACCCGGACAAGGGCACCTCACGCATTTCATCCATAACCACAGTCTGCAACGCAGCGAACCGCATCCCGTTCAATGACACGCCCTTCAGGTCCACTGGTGAACCACCTTCCAGCGCGTTCAGTACCAACGCCGCATCTTCCACTGATCGGCACAATGGCCCGACGGTATCAAACTCCGAACACAACGCGACGGACCCATCGACAGGCAAACGCCCGAAAGTTGTTTTAAGGCCAACCAGATCATTCCACATCGACGGAATGCGCACAGACCCACCCGTATCTGACCCAATCGCCGCTGCCGCCAATCCAAATGCCACGGACGTTCCTGCGCCAGATGACGACCCACCTGGAACCGCCGCCTCATCATTCACACAGGGCGGCGTCGCAGTCACCGGATTATAACCAAGGCCCGAAAACGCAATTTCGGTCATATGAGTCTTGCCCAAACACACCAGCCCCATCCCAGTCGCAACGCGCAAAACCTCCGCGTCTGCGGTTGGCACCCGCCCCTGCATCATGGCTGTACCTGCTTCGGTGCCGATACCAGCAGTATCAAACAAATCCTTCCAGCTGATCGGCACCCCGTCCAATGGCGACAACCGTTGCCCCGCCTTAGCACGATCCGAGGCCGCCTTGGCCTCAGCCCGCGCACGGTCATGGGTCACGCGCACATAAATCCGGTCACGGAGTGTGTGCGCATCAATCGCCTCTAAATAGACCTCACATAGGTCAACCGGATCAATTTCACCGGCCGCGATTCCGCGCCCCAAATCTGCCGCCGTTGCCCAAAGCCAATCTTGCATCGTATGTCTCCTTTAATCGGACGGTAGCGACCATCTCGCGCATGGACAATCCCGCGTGACGGGCCATATTGCGCCTTATGAAAACCGATACAGATATCGCTATTGTTGGTGGTGGCTTAAATGGCCCCACGCTCGCACTTGCGCTGGCTCAAATTGGGCTTCGCGTCACGGTAATTGACACCCTACCGGCACCGACTCGCGGGTTACCTGATTTTGACGGTCGATCCTATGCGCTCGCCCTCGCGTCTATGCGATTGTTCAAGAACATCAGCATCTGGAGCGACGTCGCAGAGCACGCACAGCCGATGCTGGAAATAAAAGTGACAGACGGTCGTGCCGGCGAAGGCCCTGCCCCGTGGATGCTGCATTTTGACCACGCCGAAATCGAAGAAGGCCCGATGGGTTACATGTGCGAAGATCGTTTTCTGCGCCAAGCCCTGCTTGCGGGAATGGACGCGAACGAAAAGATTACGCAACTGTCCGGCGAAACCGTGGTCTCGCAATCAAGCGGCAGTGTGACCCTCGCCTCCGGCAAGACCCTCACCGCCCAACTGGTTATTGGCGCCGATGGGCGTGCCTCCGGCACTGCGCAACGTGCGGGAATTAAACGTTCCGGTTGGGGCTACGGACAAACGGCAATCGTATGCGCGTTGGACCATGAAAAGCCTCACAATGGTATCGCGCACCAATTCTTCATGCCAACGGGTCCGCTCGCAATTCTGCCCCTTCCGGGCAACCGCTGTTCCATTGTGTGGTCCGAAACCGACGCCCGCGCAGCTGAGGTCATGGACATGAACGATGCTGATTTCCTGGACGCATTACGACCCGCATTCGGCGACTTTCTGGGTGAAATTTCTCTCACAGGGAAACGCTTTAGCTATCCGCTTAACCTCACCCTCGCCAATCGTTTCATCGCAGATCGCATCGCCTTGATCGGGGATGCCGCACATGGGGTTCACCCGATCGCAGGACAAGGCTTGAACGCTGGCCTGCGGGATGTCGCAGCATTGGTTGATGTTCTATCTGACGCCAAACAACGTGGCGAAGACATCGGCGGCGCTGCAGTTCTAGCGCGCTACGAGCAATGGCGACGGTTTGACACGACAACACTGGCGGCCGCGACGGACACCTTCAACCGACTGTTCTCAAACGACAACCCGTTACTTCGTGCGGTGCGCGATGTTGGAATGGGTATGATCAATGCCGCCCCGAATCTCCGCCGCAAATTTATCCGAGAGGCCGCAGGACTAAACGGTGACCTACCAAGCCTGATGCGCTTCTGACAATCGAGCGACGAACCACTCGCGCAACGCGAGCGACCCGTAGCTAGCGCGTTTTTCACATCGGGTTCGCGCGGGCACCGTGCGGGATCGTTGTGGTGCCATGTTTGCCTATTTTGCGTAAGACGACCGAACGCACTTCACGGTCTTCCCAATATTGCGGATCGTCTTTGATGACATTCGGCAACCGATCCTTCAGTAAAACCCGGTGCTTGGCCACTTTCACCTCAACCGTCGCTTCATACCCAACAGGGTTCAATTGTCCCGCCAGATAACCAAGCTTAATTTCCGCCTCCCGATCTTCTAGGCGTTTCTTATGTGCGCGAATCAAGGCCAGCTCGTCGGCCGGATATAGATTTGGAATCATCATGTAACCTCCTGCCAGACAGTTGGACTCAGTATGGTTTCCAGCAGGTTAATCCCGATCTATTACGCGGGCTTCATCAATCAGCAGTACCGGAATGCCACCGCGAATTGGGTAGGCCAAACGTGCAACATTGCTAACCAGTTCTTGGGCCGCCGCGTCATAGCTCAAACGTCCCTGACATTGCGGGCAGACCAAGGCTTCTAACATCTTTGGGTCAAACTTGTGTTCGTCGTTCTGTGTCATTGCATCACCTTCTGTTCGTTTCCGCCATGAAGCGCGTATTCAATCAACGTCACGAGCATCTCCCGCCTCTCTCGCAACGTGTCCGCCTCTAGCAACGCCTGACGCTCTTCTGGTTCAAACGGGCAAAGTATCGACAGGGAATTTATCAACAGTTCAGGCTCTGCTTCATTCATGCCGTCCCAATCGGTGTTTAGATCAAGGTCCTCAAAGAACCGTCTCAGCAAACCCATCAAGCCAGCACGATCCATGTCAGGATCGGATTGCTCGTCACCGAGATCGTCTTCAAAACCTGCCCAGTTCACGCACGCACGTCGATACGGGGTGAAACCGTCAACCTCTTCCTCGATGCGAAAACGGGACACGCCCGTCAGCGTGATCATATAACCGCCACTTTCGGTTTCAGACATCGCGGTCACACGGCCCGCACATCCAATTGTGTGCAATGCCTCCTCGGCATCAACAGCGTCGTTCGGCTGCACCATCCCGATCATCCGCGCATCTGTTTTCAACGCATCATCCAACATCGCCAGATACCGCGGCTCAAACAGGTGCAAAGGCAGCTGCGCACGCGGCAACAGCAGCGCCCCTGACAACGGAAAAACCGGAATAACCGAAGGTAGATCTTTTTGCTTCTTCATACGCCAGCCTAGACTGTCAGCCGCATCAGGCAAATATCATTGATGAAAGTTTCCGCCGTCCGTTCAAAACAACCGGATCAGTGGGCTTAAGCGCTTCAAAAACCGTGAACAACTGCGCCTTAGCCGCACCATCATTCCATTCACGATCACGACGAAAACTCTCAAGCAATTGCTCAACCGCGCCTTCACTGTCACCGGATGCATGCAGCGCAACGGCCAAATCAAGACGCGCTTGATGGTTGTCACCATCCGCCTCAACCGCTGCGGTCAATTCAGCGACAGGGCCAGCATCAACAGCCTGCTTCGCCAATTCCAACGCGGCACGTGCCGCTTCAACCTCAGCTGCGTCGTGCAATTCCGCTGGAACACCGTTTAAAACAGCTTCCGCGTTTTCCAGATCCTCAAGCGCAAGATGCGCGCGGATCAAACCACCGGCAGCGCCTGCATGTGCGCCGTCTTCTTCCAAAATCGCCGAGAACGTCTCAACCGCGTCCGCGAATTCACCATCTTCAAGCATGGTTTCAGCAGCCTCAACCGCATCATCCAAACCATTGTCCGGCTCCGGTCCCATTTCGGCGATCTTGTTCACAAAGGCTTCAACCTCGCTCGGGGGCAGCGCACCTTGAAAGCCATCCACTGGTTTGCCGTTAAAGAAGGCATAGACCGTCGGCAGAGACTGAATCTGCAACTGGCCCGCGATCGCTTGGTTCTGGTCCACATCGACCTTAACCATCTTCACCCGCCCACCGGCTTTCTTCACGGCGGCTTCCAAGCTCGGCCCGAGCGTCTTGCACGGGCCACACCATGCCGCCCAAAAATCGACGATGATTGGAACCGTATTGGACGCCTCAACAACGTCCTGCATGAACGTGTCTTCGCTTACGTCCTTAATCAAGTCATCCGCGACCGCGGAATTCTGCTCGCCACCAAGTTCAATCATTCTAGTCTCCGATTAGCGCGTTTCGTTTTCGTCTATATGGGCAAGCGCGCGCCAAAGTCCAAGGGGGCATCCTTCTTCTGAAGACCCATACCGGACCCATATCAAAACCATACGGTTCCCATACGACAAATTTACAGATCAAACGTCGCGAAAACCGGCGCATGGTCCGATGGCTGTTCCCACCCGCGAACCGCACGAATTACGCGACTGGAATGGGCAGAATTTGAGATGTCAGCCGTGGCCCAAACGTGGTCCAAACGACGGCCCTTATCGGCGGCGTCCCAGTCCTTCGCGCGGTAGCTCCACCAGCTGTAAAGTTTCCCCTCAGGCACATCCGCGCGGGTCACATCGACCCAATCGCCAGCCGCTTGTGTTTCTGCCAGCGCCTCTACTTCCACAGGCGTGTGACTAACGATCTTCAACAGCTTCTTGTGGTCCCAAACATCGTCCTCAAGCGGGGCGATGTTCAAATCCCCAACAAGGATCGCCTTTTCAGGCTTGTTTGCAGTAAAATAGTCCCGCATTTCAGATAG
>DQCL01000023.1 GCA_003533975.1 Octadecabacter sp.
ATATTGCTCCGCGTTTTACACGCCGCATGATCCCCCGCCGGATTGCGCCGCCCCAGCATCCAGCCTGTAAAAAACATCAACCCTGTCATCGCCGTGGTCAGCGTCAGAAACGCGGGCAGGCTTGCCACACCCGCAGGAACCACGCGAACGGATTGAAACAACAGCGCAGGCAACGCTACGTAAAAAATGAACGCATCGAGCCATTTCTGACCCTCTGCCGGGTAACGCAGCAATTTTTGCGCAAGAACACCGATCAGGATATAGAAAAAGAACGGCGCGATCAGGCCCAGACCGACGATCACGAAATCAGTCCAAAGGGTATGTTAAAGGTATTCATAACCGTTACCATTCGTCCAAAGCGGTACGGCGCGCAATTCAAAACTGAGATTTAGGAGACAAGAACGCGGTCACGAAATAATCCCGCACAGTCTGACCTGCGGCCGATAGCGTACCGGCACGCCGTACTGCCAACCCGACGTCCATCGTGGGTATTTCCACGCTGGTTGGCACAGTTTCAATCCGCCGCCCTTCCAGCGACCAGGGCCGGTAGACCATGTCTGACAGGATCGTCACGCCTTGCCCGTTGGCGACCAGCGACCGCACCGCTTCAACCGATGAGGTACGCAGTTTGACGTCAGGACTGCAATTGTTGGCATTCCAGTATTTCATGCTCGAATGCGCCGCTTCATCCACAGTCAGCATGACGTATGGCTCTTGTGCAATCTCTTGCAATGACACTTTGGCAGCTCTGCAAAACGGGTGGCTGGCGGGCACCCACAGCCGGCGCTGGGATTTCATGAGCGTCTGTCTTTCAATCTCGTCGTGGTTGATGTTCGACGTAAGCGCCACCGCCATATCGATCTGAGAGGCCAGCAATTGCTGTTCGATTGCTTGACGGTTCAGCTCGACGATCTGGATATCGATGCCGGGGTACAGCTGCCCCAGACGCCCCAAATGATAGGGCAGGAAGTAGCCGATCACGGTATAGGTCACGGCCAGAGTGATGGTGCCGCGCATATCAGTGTTGCGCTGGTCCAATTGCTGCGCCGCGTCCAGCTTTTCCAGAATATCGCGGGCGGAATGCAGAAATTCTCGCCCCGCTTCCGTCAACTCCATCCCCTGGGCGCGGCGGACGAACAGCCTGGCGCCTAGAATCGTCTCCAACTCGCGCACCGATCCGGTCACGGCAGATTGCGAGATCGACAATAATTTGGCCGCGCGGCTTACTTGTCCGGTGTCGGCGGTGGCCACGAAATACTTAAGATGTCTGAAATTCATGAATCTCTCCAGTATTCAGATATTCTGATAATGTATTCGCGAAAAAATGAAATACCAATTTTAGTCGAAAGATGCATCTTAGGTGAAATAGGTCACGGAGGGTGCGACGATGAAACAAGCAGTCGATCTGAATTGCGACATGGGCGAAGGCTTCGGCCAATGGGTGCTGGGCGACGCGCCTGACGAAAAGATCATGCAGATTATCAGCAGCGCCAACATCGCGGCTGGGTTTCACGCAGGTGATCCCAATTCGATGGACCGCGTGGTCAAGCTGGCCCAATCGCATGGAGTGGGCCTTGGCGCGCACCCCGGATACGCCGATCTGCAAGGGTTCGGCCGTCGCTATATCAAGATGGACACGGCAGAACTGATCAACAACATCGTCTACCAGATCGGAGCCATCCGCGAATTTGGCCGCCGCCACGGCGCACCTTTGCAGCATGTGAAACTGCACGGCGCGCTCTATATGGAAGCCGCCGCAAACGAAGACCTGTCTCAACAACTGGTCGATACAATGCAAGTCATCGCCCCCGACGCCTTGCTGTTTTGTATGGGCATTTCCAAAACCTATGCCGCGGCACGGCGCGCGAACCATCCGGTGATCCGTGAATTCTATGCCGACCGCGAATACGACAACACCGGATCCATAGTATTCGCCCGTCAGGTTGGCCGCCCCGACCCGGCCAAGATCGCCGAGAAATGCGTGAAAGCCTGCAAAACCGGCAAGGTCACAACGGTAGAGGGCGACGAAATGGAAATCGAGTTTGAATCGATCTGCTTTCACTCGGACACCCCCGGCGCGCTGGATATGGGCAACGCGATCCGGCAAGGCCTGACGGACGCGGGCATCCGCATCACCGCAGCCAGGGATTTCAGATAACCCTTCAACAGGAGACACATCATGGTAGCTATCCAATCCCCGGTCCCCGGCACTTTCTACACTCAAGCCTCGCCCGAAGAGCCGATGTTCAAGTCCGCAGGGGACGCTGTAGCGGCGGGCGATACCATCGGTCTGGTCGAGGTGATGAAAACCTTTATCGAGGTCAAGGCGGAGGCGACAGGCACCTTCAAAGGCTACGTGGCTGGCGACGGTGCGGCGGTCACAGCCGGTGAGGTTTTGGCAGAACTGGAAGACTAGGGATGCCAATCAAGCGCCTCTTTATCGCCAACCGTGGCGAAATCGCCGTGCGCATCATCAGGGCGGCGCAGGCCATGGGTATTCACACCATTCAGGCCCATTCTGAAGCAGATGCAGAAATGCTGGCCGTGCGCATGGCAGACGAGGCTGTGTGCATTGGCCCCGCGCAAGCCGCGCAATCCTATCTGGATGTTGTGGGCATCGTTAAGGCGGCTCAGGCCACCAACGCGGACGCGGTTCACCCCGGTTATGGCTTTCTGGCGGAAAACGCAGGTTTCGTGCGTGCGCTGGATGCTGTCGGTATCATCTTTGTCGGGCCGTCGGCAGATACGATCGACCGTATGGGCGACAAGGTGGCAGCACGCCAGGCAGCAGAAGCAGCAGGCGTTCCGGTTGTGCCCGGATCAAAAGGCCGTCTGGAAACCACAGACGACGCGGTAATAGTCGCCACGGAGGTCGGTTATCCGGTGATGATCAAAGCCGCCGCAGGCGGTGGCGGCAAAGGCATCCGCATCGCAGAAAACGAAGACGACTTGCGGAAAATGGCCCCCCAGGCACAGGCAGAGGCCAAAGCGTCATTCGGTGATGGCGGGCTGTACCTAGAACGCGCCATCCAAAACCCGCGCCACATCGAAGTGCAAATACTCGGGGATGGTAAAACCGCCATACATTGCTTCGAACGGGAATGCTCGATGCAGCGCCGCCGTCAAAAGGTGTGGGAAGAAGCAGGTGCCGAGTGCCTTGATGATGCCACCCGCACTCATCTGTGCGATACGGCGGTCTCGCTCGCTATGGCTGTAAATTACGTCGGCGCAGGTACGCTCGAATACCTCTATGATGCCGAGACCAAAGAATTCTACTTTATCGAAATGAACACGCGCATTCAGGTCGAACACCCCGTGACCGAAATGATCACCGGCATCGATCTGGTCCAGGAAATGATCCGCGTCGCAGGCGGTGAACGCCTGAGCCATAAGCAAGAAGACGTCAAACGCACAGGCCACGCCATTGAAGTCCGCCTGAACGCCGAAGACCCGTTGATGCAATTCATGCCTTTCCCCGGGCAGGTCAGTGCGATGACGATCCCCTCAGGCGAGGGCATCCGTTTCGATCATTTCTTGTACGAGGGCTATCAAATTCCGCCCTTCTACGACTCCTTGTTGGGCAAATTGATCGTCCATGCAGAGACGCGCGCAAAGGCGGTTGACCTGATGATCACCGCGCTCAATGGTCTTAAAATCTACGGGATCAAGACGACGATACCGCTGCATCTGGCGCTGGCCAATGACCCAACGGTGCGCAGCGACGACTTTCATACACAATGGCTCGAACCGTGGCTGGCGGCGGGCAATCTGAAAACCTAGGCGGAGATATCCCATGAAAACACGCTATACATACGGTGGGGACGAACACATCTATGTCGAGATGGACGATGAAATGTCGCTTGATGCGTTTTTCAAATCCCTCTCGATGAGCAACGCGGTGCGCGATGCGGACATCCACGGTGTGACCGAAATCTGCCCCGCCAATGCGTCCTTTCAGGTCAAATTCGACCCTGACATGATTCATCCCGACGAAATGATGCGCCGGATCAAAGATCTGGAGCACAATGCAGATGACGCCGACAAGCGGATGAAAACCCGCATCATCGAAATCCCTGTCTATTATCAGGATCCGTGGACGCATGAGACGCTGATGCGATTTCGCGAACGCCACCAAGACCCGAATGGCACCGATCTGGACTATGCCGCGCGGATCAACGGCTATGACAATGCCGAAGCCTTCATCGAAGCGCATCATTCCCAGCCGTGGTTCGTATCCATGGTAGGTTTCGTGGCCGGCCTGCCGTTTCTCTATCAACTGGTGGAGCGCGACAAACAGTTGCAGGTCCCAAAATACCTACGCCCGCGCACCGATACGCCGAAACAAACCGTGGGTTATGGCGGTTGTTTCTCCTGCATCTATTCGGTCCGTGGTGCGGGGGGGTATCAGATGTTCGGGATCACCCCGATGCCTATCTTTGACCCTGAGGGCAAGCAAAACTATCTGCGGGACTTTATGGTGTTTTTCAAACCCGGTGACATCGTGAAATGGAAACCAATCGACCGCGCTGAATACGACCGCATTCTGTCCGAGGTCGAGGCGGATACTTATGTGCCCCGCATAGCAGAGGTCGATTTTGATCTAGATGCGTTCAACGCGGATATTTCCGGCACCAACGCCAAACTGATGGAGGCTCTCAATGTCGCTTAAGATTGTACAACCCGGCCTTTCGACCTCCATCCAGGACCTTGGCCGCCCCGGATTTTTTCATCTGGGCATTCCAATTGGTGGGGCGATGGATCGTTTCGCCTTGCGCTGCGCCAACATGCTGGTGGGCAATCCCGAAGGTGCCGCTGGTTTGGAGGTTGTTTTCATGGGCCCGCAGATCGAATTCACCCGCGACGCGCTCGTCGCTGTAACGGGTGCTGATCTGCCCGCCAAAGTGGATGGCGAACCTCGCGATGGCTGGACCTCGTTTGAGGTGAAGGCAGGCCAGACGCTTAGCTTCGATTTTCTGAAATCCGGTGCGCGGGCCTATATCGCGATCAGCGGTGGCATTGATACACCCCCCGCATTGGGCAGCCGGTCCACCTACCCCATTGGTGCGCTGGGTGGCGTAGAAGGCCGCAACATCGCAGCAGGCGACGTGATCCCGCTGGGCGAGGCTGACTTGATCGAAGCCGGCCAGACCGTGCCCGCAGACCTGCGCCGGATGCCGGGAAATTCCGCAGAATTGCGCGTGTTGCCGGGGCTATACTGGCACCGTCTGACAGAAAAAGCCCAGCAAGGGTTCTTCGATGACGACTGGACCGTGGCGTTAGAAGCGGACCGCATGGGATATCGCTTCAAAGGTGGCAGCGCCCTGGAGTTCGTGGACCGCGAACAGCCGTTTGGCGCTGGCGCAGACCCGTCCAACATTGTCGACGGGTGCTATTCCTACGGGTCGATCCAAGTCCCAGGAGGGTTAGAACCCATCGTGCTGCACCGCGACGCGGTATCGGGCGGCGGGTATTTCACTCTAGGCGCGATCATATCCGCAGATATGGACTTGATCGGGCAACTGCAACCGCACACCCCAGTGAAATTCGTCAAGGTCGATATGGATCAAGCGCTCGCCGCTCGCAAAGCCCGCAAGAAAATGCTGGCCGAAGTGCGGGCGCATCTTGGTTAAAACTACTGCTGTGGTAAAGCGACGGCGACGCCCCGAGATATGCTTTGAACGGGCGAGAAAACTGTGACAGATCATAAATGCTGTAGCAAAAACCGATGGTAGACAGCGGCTCATCCCGCGTGTTGGTCGGATCGCCCCCGACCGCCACCTGCCGGCAATCGCACACTTGCTGCAACACCGTCTTGTTCGCCGTGCTGGGACGTGAACTTACACGAAACCGGCGTTTACGTGCTGACGGCGCAGGCCTAACATGCAAGGCAGCGTTCATGTGTGCTGCCTTGCACTTAGGATTTTTCCATGCCCACTAACTTATCAACCGACTACAAACTCGCCTCGCCCCCGCGCGTCAAACGCCGCAAATTGCGAGTGCGGGGGACCGACGTGACTTTGGTTGAACAGGTGCGCAAACAGGCCGCAGCAGACCTGCAAATCGACATCGAATTCGAAGTGCTCGATTTCCTGACGTGCCAGCATCGCGCGGCCATGGACCCGGAAAACTATGACGTCTATGAGCAGTGTTTTCATAACCTCGACATCGTTTGGTACTGGGGTGCGCTGCAACCCATCGACACCGACCGCATCACCGAATGGGATAATATCGGTGATCTGGCCAAAGACGGCGGCATCAGCAAATACACGTGGCAAGGCCACGGCGACGCGCCCATTCGAAAGCTTTATGTGCAGCCTGACGGCATGATCGGCCAGCAGCAAATGCGCCATATTTCGATGCTACCGACGGCGCATAACATGGACAGTTTTGGCTACGACCGGCGCGTTTTCGGGGACGGCGGACCAGATGGCCCCAGCTGGGCTTGGCTTTTTGATCCGCGCGCCAAGGGGCGTATCGCGCTGGTGGACGAGCCCGCCATTGGCATCTTTGATGCGGCCCTTGCCGCGGAAGCGAACGGCGATCTGACATTTGCTGACATCGGCAACATGACCATAGACGAAATCGACAGCCTTATGGCGCTCTTGGAAACCTTGCGCCAGCAGGGGTTTTTCTGCGGCACATGGGTAGCCCCGCAAGAAGCCGAGGCGATGCTGCACGCCGACCGCGTTTCTGTTCAGAGCATGTGGGCGCCATCCTATGGCAACCTGGGCGCAATGGAGGGCGTATTTACCGAAAGCGTTCCGCGCGAAGGTTATCGAGCATGGCATGGCGGTGCATCACTGGCGCGACATTTGTCGGGGGCGCAACTGGATGTTGCCTATGATTACCTCAACTGGTGGCTAACCGGCCCTGCGGGTGCGATGATGGCACGGCGAGGATACTATATGACTGTCCCCAAAAGGGTACGCGAACAACTCGCGCCCGAGGAATGGGATTACTGGTACGACGGCCAGATTGCGCGAGCAGACCTGCAAGGACCGGCAGGCAACACCGTGGTGCGAGCCGGTCAAAAACGGCCCGGCGGTGCCTACCGTGACCGCGTCAGCCGGATTGCTATGTGGAACATGGTGATGGACGAATACAACTATGCGGCTCGGGCATGGAAGCACTTTGTCTCTTCGCTGCGCGAGGTCACCGCATGATCCGTGAACGCACATTGGGCCAGGAACCACTATATCAGGTGATCAGCCACATCTTGCGCGGCAATATCACATCAGGCCGCTTGCCCCAGGGACTGGTCCTGATCGAAGGGCCGATTGCAAAAATGATGCAAACCAGTCGCGCGCCGGTTCAAGCCGCACTGCGCAATCTCAACGACGCAGGGCTTATCCACCGGTTTCGTGGGCGTGGCTATCTGGTTGGACCACCAACCGAAACGCTGACCCCGATCCGGCGCAGCCTTGACGACTTCAAGCTTGATATCTCCGAGCAATCGAAATCCGCCCTTGAAATCCGCGGCACATGGCTGCGTGTTTATGATCAGGTAGAGGCCGAAATTGCTGCCTGTCAGATTTTTGGCGAATACCGCGTGATCGAAACCGAACTGGCCGATTACCTTGGCGTAAGCCGGACCGTGGCGCGGGATGTGCTTAGCCGTTTGAACGAACGCGGGTTAGTGCGCAAAGGGGCGACATCCCACTGGCTTGCTGGCCCACTTACCGCGCGGACCTTGCGCGAGAAATTCCAGCTGCGCGGTATTGTCGAACCCGAGGCGCTGCGCCTTGCCGCTGATCATATTAACCCGCTTGAAGTCGGCCGCATCCGTGACGAAATCAATAGCGGTGCCGTTACCGGGTCCGACGTGCTCGAAAACGCTTTTTTGCGCATCTGTCTGGAACGCGCGCCCAACACCGTATTGGTCGAAATAATCCGCAACAACCGCTTGTTGCTGTCATCGGTAGATAAGGCACTGAGCGGTCTGGGGCTGCCCGCCGATAGCGTAGCACTAGAGCAGTATCGCACACTTTTTGATCTCATCGGATCACGCCAGATCGACGCGGCAGCAGAGTACCTAAAAGAACACTTGAGGCTCTTGGCATATAAGAGTCTCGCGCGGCTCAAGATCGTCGCGATCATTCCTGAAACCGAGTCGTTGCCAAGGTATCTGACTCCCGTCTGATAAATGAATATTGAACACAACCAACATTTTAAAGCTGTTCAATTCGCGCTCAATCTGATGCATATTCAACTATAAGGGGAAAAATTGGCTAATATTTAGAAAAAAATGACTCTTGATCCCAAAGAGAAATATATCTTTCATACGTTATACATTTTGCGGGGAGGTAGATTTGACGTTGCGTAAAACTCAAGATCACCCTTTCCCCTGCATGACACGAGGACTGAATGACGCAAACCGGCTCCATCTTTCGCCTTGAAGGCGTGACGCGACGCTATGACGATTTGACCGCGTTAGACGCCATCGATTTCGAGGCGGAGCAGAATGAATATATCTCGCTTCTCGGGCCATCGGGATCGGGCAAAACCAGCTTGCTGCGGATCATCGCAGGGTTTGAAAAACCAGATCAGGGTCGAGTCTGGTTTCAGGGCCAAGACATCACCGATCTGCCCGCCCACGAACGCGGCATCGGCTTTGTGTTTCAGAATTTCGCCTTGTTTCCGCACCTGACCGTGTTTGAAAACGTCGCCTTTGGTCTGCGCAACAACGTCGACACCGTGCCAGGCGTCGAAATTGAAAAACGCACACGCGACGCGATTGAAATGGTCGGCCTTGCAGGGCTAGAGGACCGCGTGCCCGATCAGGTCTCAGGCGGCCAAAAACAACGCGTCGCACTGGCCCGTACCCTCGTTATGCAACCCAAATTGGTGTTGCTGGACGAACCGCTTGGAGCTTTGGACGCGAACCTGCGCGACCGGATGCAGATCGAGCTGCGCGCGATCCGTGAACGGCTTGATGTGACCTTCCTGCATGTCACCGGATCAGAGACCGAAGCGCTCGCGATGGGCGACACCGTTGCCGTGCTGAATGCGGGCAAGGTCATCCAGTCCGGCACGCCTGACGAAATCTACGACACCCCCGCCAGCCCCGATGTGGCGCTTTTCCTTAACCGGTTCAACATCTTTGACGGCACACTTAAAGGCGGTCACTTTGCCGGCCCCTTCGGCGATGCCCCCGTGGCGACAGCGCGCCAGAACGCGCAGGATAGATATGCGATCCGCTATGACCGCACGCAGATATTTGACCCCGGTGCTAAACTGCCAGGCCCGGCCCTAACTGCGCGCTTCAGAGCCAGCGAATACCTCGGTTCGTCGATCATTTTTCTGTTTGAAACCGAAGACCACAAAACGGTCGAAGTCGATCACCACCTCAGCTTTGGCGACCCACGCGATCTGACGGTGGATAACGAATACGTCCTGTCATGGGACCCCGCAAAGGCCATTGTCTTTGGCAAAGAGGGCAGCAAATGACCATCCAAACACCAGCCAAAGAAAAGACCCACACGTTCCGCCTGCTCGCCCCCGGCGTTGTGTGGATGATCCTGTTCCTTGTGGCCCCGATCATGATGATCGTCTACGTGTCCTTCTGGACGCAAACAACATTCTCCATCAACTCAACACTAACACTTGATAGCTGGAAAAACTTTTTTGGATCAGAAGCTTACGTGGGCGCGCTGTGGACCACCGTCCGCCTTTGGCTCATTGTTCTGGCGCTAACTTTCCTGATCGGCTATCCCGCCGCGCTTTATGTCGGGCTGCTGGTCAAAAGCAAAACCGTCTCCACCGTGCTGTTGGTTCTTTGTGTCATCCCGTTCTGGACGTCGTTCCTGATCAGGGTGTTGGCATGGCGACCGATGCTGGGCAAGGAAGGCGCTATTAACATCCTGTTGCAAAAGGCAGGTATCATCGACAGCCCGATCGAAGTGCTGCTGTTTTCCGAGCTCTCGGTGATCATCGGGATGACGCAAATCTACGTCGTGTTCATGGTTGGACCCATCGCCTTCATGCTGGGTCGTATCGACCGTAACATCATCGAAGCGGCGCGCGATCTGGGCGCTGGTTTCGGGCGTATCTTCTGGAAGATCATCCTACCGCTGTCCCTTCCAGGTGTTGTGGTCGGGGCCATTTTCGTCAGCGTAATGGTCTTGGGCGAATTCGCCACCTCCGGCGCGTTGTCGGGCCGCAAGGTGAACCTGCTGGGCAACATCATCGTGACCCAAGTGGGGTCGCTGAAATGGGCCATGGCGTCCGTGGTCGGCGTGATCCTCACGATCCTGCTGGGCATCGTGGTGGCCGGTTTCCTGCGCATCGTTGACCTGAAAAGGGAGCTTTGAGAGATGGAATCCAATGTCCTCAAACCCATCCTCGCCGTTTATGTGGCGTTGTTTGTCCTGTTCCTTTACGGCCCGTTTATCGTGCTCGGCATCCTATCTTTCCAACAAGGACCCGAAGGCGGCCCACAGTTCCCGATCATTGAATGGTCGACCTACTGGTATCGTCACCTCTTTGGCATGGTGCCGCCCTCCCGCATCGCTCCGCTGCCTGTGGGCGAGGCACTGATCCGTTCGCTGATCCTTGCCTTTATGACGATGGTCACCGCCACCGTTCTCGGTGTGATGGCCGCCCAAGCCTTCCGCCGCCGTTTCCGCGGTGCAGGCGTTGTGTTTTACCTGATCGTTTTGGGCATGATGGTGCCGGGCGTACTAACCGGCCTTGGTACGTCCTTGCTGGCCAACAACGTGCTGGATATTGAGCGCCACTGGTACACGACTGCTTTTGTTGCACATGTGGTCTATACTTTCCCCTTCGCGTTTCTGGTGATGCTGGCAATCCTCAACCGCTTTGACAGCTCGGTCGAAGAAGCATCATGGTCGCTCGGTGTGTCCCCCATACGCACCTTTCGAAAAGTGACGTTTCCGCTGATCTTTCCGGGTGTGCTGTCTGCGATGCTGTTTGCCTTCACGCTGAGCTTTGATGAATTCCCGCGCACTCTGTTTGCATCCGGGCGCGATCAAACATTGCCGTTGGCCATCTACGGCACGTTCTCGGTCGAAATTCACCCCAACATTTTTGCCTTCGGGGTGATGACAACGCTGTTCTCGTTTGCGCTGCTGGCAGTCTACGGCATCCTCATGGGCCTGTCCGTGCGCCGCGCCAAGAAGATGGCGATGCAGGAAGAAATCGCATGAGTATCGCGATCATCACCGGCGCCGGCTCCGGCATAGGGCGCGCCATCGCGCACAAGCTTGCGGGACTCGACTACCGCGTGGTGGTCAATGATTTCAACGCCGATGCTGCACAAACCGTAGCCGACGAAATTGGCGGACACGCCGTCCAAGGCGACGTGTCGTCAGAGGCAGACGTCACCCGCATGGTCGCTGAATGCACGACTGCTTACGGCGCACCGACACATTTGGTTAACAACGCAGGTCACGTGCATCAGGCGCGGTTTATCGATCTGAAGCCAGATGATTTCGACCGGATGATCGCCGTGCATCTGCGTGGCACATTCCTGTGCACCCACACCGTTCTGCCCGCCATGCTGGCGGCTGGCAACGGCTGCATCGTCAACATGGCCTCTCAACTGGGCCAGATCGGCGGCGTCGAACTGGTGCACTATTCTGCCGCTAAAGCAGGCATCATCGGCATGACGAAAGCACTGGCGCGCGAGGTGTCCGCGCAGGGCGTGCGCGTCAACGCGATCGCCCCTGGTCCGATCAACACGCCACTGGTGCGCGCCCTGTCCTCTGACTGGCGCGATGCCAAGGCCGCAGAACTGCCTCTTGGGCGCTTTGGCGAGCCCGAGGACGTGGCCGATACGGCGGCTTTTCTGTGCTCTGACGCGGCAAAACTCTATGTCGGCCAAACCCTCAGCCCCAATTCAGGAGACGTGATGCTATGACAAAAACTGTTCTGATAACGGGCGCCGGTATCGGCATCGGGCGTGCCACTTCCATGGCCTTTGGCGCGCAGGGCGATCATGTGGTCGTTACGGACGTGCTCGATGCCGAAGGCCCCGCTGTGGTAGATGAAATCAAGGCCGCAGGCGGTTCTGCCGAATTTCAACTGCTGGACGTGACCGATACCGCCGGCGCCGACGCCCTGGTGGCGGACATTGAAAAACGACACGGCGGCATTGATGTGATCGTCGCCAACGCGGGCATTGCGCACCGCATCCCGCTGGCCGAACTTACCGATGACAAATGGGACCACACCTTTGACATTGACCTAAAGGGCATGTTGCGGGTGATCCGCCCTGCCGCCGCTGGTATGAAACAGCGCGGCAATGGGGCCATCGTATGCCTGTCGTCGATCATGGGCGTTGCCTACGGCTGGGACGAACATGTGCATTATTCAGCGGCCAAGGCGGGCGTTGTCGGTCTTGTGCGTGGCCTCGCCGTTGAACTGGGCCGCAGCGGCATCCGCGTCAACGGCGTGGCACCGGGGTACATCCGCACCGCGCAATTGCTTTCCGAGAAACACTCTCTCGGGGCCGAAGGGGCCAAAACCGTCGGCGACATCGTCCCGCTCGGCCGCATCGGTCAAGCCGACGACATCGCTGATGTGATCACTTTTCTCGCCTCGAACGGGGCGCGGTATCTCACGGGACAAGTCATTGCTGTGGATGGTGGGCTTTTGGTCGGGCGCTACTGAACACGCAAGCGGGGGGCAACCTCCCAACAATAACAACCAACGACCTCAACAAGGAGAAGACAATGTCAAACTCAAGTTACTCAAGACGCAACTTCCTCAAAACGACCGCTGGCGCTGGTGCCATGGCGGCCACCGGATTGCCTTTTGGCGCTCAACAAGCCTTTGCGCAGAATCTGGCAAGCCAGGAATTGCGGACTGTGGGCCTGTCGGTGACAGTACAAGAACGTATTCTCAACGACTTCAAGGAAAAGTCCGGCGTCGGATCGGTTAGCGGTAAGGCTGACATTTTCCCTAACACCCAAACCGAAATCCTGTCCGGCTCTGATGCCTATGATTGCTGGGAAATTATCGGCGAACGCCTGGCGGCAATGGTTGCCACCGACAAACTCGCCCCCGTGTCAGCCACAGACCTGAAAAACTGGGCGGGCATCCGCGAGACGTTTACCAAACCGTCCGACCGTTGGGACCTCAATCGTCAGATCGTCGGTCAAATCTGGGAAGACGAAAGCCAAAAGCGCCTAAACATGGTGCCGACCGTCTATAACTACGACGCCATCGGTTATCGTCCTGATCTTGTAGAGGCTGAAGAAGCGGCAAAATGGTCCTCGCTTTTTGATCCCAAGTTCAAAGGCAAAACCGGTCTGAACGTCGATCCGTTGATCGCATTCGGGCAAGCGGTCTTGGCCATGAACGAATTGGGCCTTTTAGAGGTGTCCAACCCTGGCAACCCCGATGCAAGCGCCATCGAAGAAGCGGCAAAATTCTTGATTTCCAAGAAGAAAGAGGGGCAGTTCCGTGCGCTTTGGGGTGACTTTGGCGAACTGGTGAACCTGCTTGCCTCGGGCGAGATGGTCATTGCCGATGCGTGGCAGCCTGCAATCATGGCGGTCAAAGCACAAGGCGTCGAATGTTCCTACGCCACAATGGACAGCGGTTATCGCGGTTGGTCTATCGGGGTTTCCCCGCTTAAGACCTCTACAAATCTCGAAGCGGTCACAGCCTATGCCGACTACTGGCTGTCGGGTCCGCCCGCAATCGCGGTGTCCGAACAGGGGTATTACTCGCCCACCACGAACGTGAAGAACGTGATGGACCCGGACAAATACGCCTTTTGGTACGAAGGTGCACCCTGGGTTGGCGAAACAGAGCGCGGTATCAAAGAAGGCGATCTGCGCGATGGCGGCTCTCTCGAAGAGCGCGCGGCCAACGTAGCTTACTGGCACCAGTGGCCAGATGAATACGACCTGCTGATTCGCAAGTGGGACGAATTCCTGTCTGCCTAAACTGAAAACGGGGGCCAGCCGCTTGTCGGCTGCCCCCTCTCCCCGCATCTGCCTTCCATAAAACAGGACATGAACGCCTTGGACTACGATCTACAGCTTCGCAATGTCTACAAAACTTATGACAACGGAACGCCAGCCGTCATCGATTTCAACATTGATGTCGAAAAGGGGGAATTCATCGCCTTTCTCGGCCCGTCAGGCTGTGGCAAATCGACGACGCTTCGCATGATCTCGGGGTTTGAAACCGTAACCAAAGGCGATCTGCTGATCCGCGGCAACCGCGTCAACGACCAACTGCCCGAAAAGCGGCCAACGTCGATGATCTTTCAGAATTATGCGCTGTTTCCGCATATGAACGTGCGCCAGAACGTGCGCTTTGGCCTAGAGGTCAAAGGCACACCCAAAGTCGAGGCTGACGCCAAAGTAGACGGTATTCTGGAAAAGCTCGACCTTCTGGGCATCGCCGATCTGGCCACCACGCGCCTGTCAGGAGGGCAACGCCAGCGCATCGCCCTTGCGCGGTCCTTGGTGGTTGAACCTGACATTTTGCTGTTGGACGAACCCTTGGGTGCGCTTGACGCGAACCTGCGCAAAAGCATCCAGAACGAATTGAAATTACTACAACACGATCTTGGCATTACTTTCGTTTTTGTCACTCACGCCCAGTCCGAAGCGCTGGCACTATCTGATCGCATCGTCGTGATGAATGCCGGCCGCGTCGAACAAATCAGCCCGCCACGCGAGCTTTATACCCGTCCGTCCAGCAATTTCGTTGCGCGCTTTATCGGGTCCAACACCATTATTCCAGGCACAGTTCAACGGGACAAAGACGACGTCGTCACGCTTGATACCGCTTTTGGCCTTCTGTCCGGCAGCAACCGCGCGGGCCACAGCGCGAGCGCTGGTGACAAGATGAGCATCGTTCTGCCCGCCGAAGCGGTTGATCTTGTCCCATCCGACGTCGATGCCGCCAAAATACGCGCCGATTTCGGGTCCAACACGATCCACTGCACCATCGCGCGGTTGCAAATCGTTGGCCACATCATGCAGATGGTCGTCCAGTTGGAAAACGGCGAAATGCTGGATGTCGAAGGGCATGTGGATAAATACCGCGACCGGCTCAAGGCAGGCGGCACCGCCTTCCTCGCCTGGCGCTCTGCCGCCGCGACAGTGATCGACAGCTAAGGGCGCGCGGATGGCACATCAAACCGCAGTGCAAATGGCACAGGGCCTTGAAGCCGGGAAACTTGATCCGGTGGACCTGACCGAAGCGGTGTTTGATCGCATCACCGCCCATGGCGACGACGCCATCTATATCGAACAAATGCAATCCCGCGCTATGGCCGAGGCTGAGGCCGCCCACATCCGACAACGCGCAGGCTTGCGATCCAGCTCGCTGGACGGCGTGCCTGTCGCGTGGAAAGACCTGTTTGACCTACGCGGACGGGTGACAACAGCAGGGTCCACAGTCCTGAAATCAGGCGCTCCAGCACCCCGTGATGCCCCCGTCATTGCCACCGCGGCCCGCGCCGGCATGATCACCACAGGCACCGTCAACATGACCGAGATGGCGTATTCTGGCATTGGTCTGAACCCGCATTACGGCACGCCGCGTAACATTCACGCGCCCGCAGGTGGGCGCCGCAGCCCCGGCGGGTCATCGTCGGGCTCGGGCGTCGTTGTGTCAGCAGGCATCGTGCCCATCTCGATGGGATCAGACACCGGCGGATCAGTCCGCATCCCCGCGTCCTTCAACGGCGTGGTAGGTTACAAAACGTCAGCGGGTCGGTACCCAATGGACGGCGTTTTCCCCCTTGCCCCATCCCTCGACACGATAGGGCCCTTGGCGCACACCGTCGCAGATTGTGCACTGTTTGACGCCATCTTGCGTGGCCACAACGCGCCCGAGGCAACAGCCGCAGACCCGTCAACCCTCAATTTCGTCATTCCAGATGCTGTCCTGTTCGATGATCTCACCCCCGCCGTCGCCGCCAATTTTGACGCGACCATCGCACGGCTGGAAAATGCAGGCGCGCGCGTCCGCCGCATCCCTCTGACCCAGCTTCAGGAAATCCTCGATCTGATGGCGCGACACGGGTTTCTCGCCGGTCCCGAAGCGCTCGCAGTTCACCAAACACGCGTCAACGGGCCACAAGCCGCCCAGATGGATGCCCGCGTTGTGCGCCGCATCCTGCAAGCCAAAGACATGACCGCCGTTGATCTGCTTATCCTGCAACAGGTCCGCCAACGCCTGAAGGCGCAAACGGCAGAGATCATCGGCGAGGCAATCATTCTGTGCCCCACGACCGCAACAACCGCGATGGATATCGCCCCGCTTGAGACTGACCAAGACGTGTTTTTCAAACACAACGGCCTGACGCTGCGCAACACCTCACTGGGTAACTTCCTTGACTGGTGCGGCGTGTCCATTCCAAACGGCACCGACGCCGACGGGATGCCAACGGGGTTCCTTTTATCCGCACCAACGGGCCGCGACACTGCCGTCTTGTCCGCCGCACTGGGAACCGAAGAGATCATCCGTGGCTAACATCCGCAATTTCAACAACCAACCAGGAGACATCCAATGACCAAGAAAATCTATTGTGCCTTCGGGACAGACATCGACTCCGTTGCTGGCCAGATCGGGTCCTACGGTGGCGGCGACAGCCCCAACGACATCCAGCGCGGTATCTTTGCTACCGAAGTCGGGGTGCCGCGCCTGCTGAACCTGTTCAAGAAATACGACATGCGCACATCCTTCTATATTCCTGGCCATTCGCTGGAAACTTTCCCAAAAGAAATGGACATGATCGTCGAAGCCGGTCACGAGATCGGCGCGCATGGGTATATGCACGAAAATCCCGTTGCTATGACCCCAACCCAAGAAGAAGACGTGTTGGTCAAATCCATCGAATTGATCAAAGGCCTAACTGGCGAGGCACCCAAAGGCTACGTGGCCCCGTGGTGGGAAATGTCAGCGGTCACGGCAGCGCTTCTCAAAAAATATGGGTTCTCTTATGATCACAGCCAAAGCTACCGTGATTTCCAACCCTTCTATGCGCGCGTCGGCGACGAATGGAATGTGATCGACTATTCCAAGACCGCAGAGGAATGGATGCATCCGCTGAAACACGGCAAGGAAATCGATCTGGTCGATATCGGCGCGAACTGGTACGTCGACGATCTGCCGCCGATGATGTTTATGAAAAACGCGCCAAACAGCCATGGCTTTGTGTCGCCGCGCGACATTGGCCAGATGTGGATCGACCAATTCGATTGGGTCTACCGCGAGATGGATTACGGAATTTTCCCGATCACGATCCACCCGGATGTGGCGGGCCGCCCGCAGGTGCTGATGATGCTGGAACGGGTGATTGATCACATCAACAAGCATACCGGCGTGGAATGGGTAGACTTCAACACCATCGCTGACGATTTCCGCAAACGCTTCCCGTTTGAGGGCGACAAGCGTCCCGAAGTTATCTGATCAAAGAGGGCGGCAGATATCCTGCCGCCCTTCACTTTTTGAAAGGTCACGTCGATGTGTAGCGCCTGCGGGTTCCCCACACGCCCCGGTCACTGGACCGATGCCGGTGCCGATACGGCAGGCGACCGGATACGCCTAAAACTCAGCCGCGCGCGGGTGCTGGCGAAAATCCTCACCCCCTACGGATTTACGGCGCACGCACCCGGTCAGGTGCCGGGCTTTACCCTGTCATCCTTCACTGGCAAGACAGTGATCGTTCCCGACCTAGAAGCGCTTTGGGATGCCGCCGCACAGCAAATCGGCGCGCCGATTGATCCGCTTGACCCCCGTTTTACCGGCGACGCATGACCGCCACACCCAAAGACAACCGAATGCGGCTGACAATCCTTGGCGGCTATCTCGGGTCAGGCAAAACCACATGGTTGCGCCACCAACTATTCGCCGGTGAATTCGGTCGCGCCCACATTCTCGTGAATGAAGCGGCGGAAACTCCTGTCGATGACACACTACTGACTGCGCAAGCGGCTGGTGTCACGATGCTGGCAGGTGGATGCGCGTGCTGTACCGGCAAGGATGCCCTTGTTGCAGCTCTGCGCGCCATCTGTGACGCCCGCAGCAAGGATCAGACCGTCACCGACCGCATTGTGCTGGAAACCAGCGGGCTGGCCGACCCCGCCGCGATCTTGACCGCGATCCGCCAGGACCCCGTTCTGGTGCATCATATCATAGTGTCCGAAATCATCGTGTTGGTCGATACTTTGCACGCCGCGGACCAACTGCGAACCGAACACCTAAGCCGCGCACAAATCGAAGCGGCAGATCGTGTCATCCTGACCAAGGTAGGGACGGCGCCACCCCTCCAGATCGCCGCTGTCGCTGCCACGGTGCCGCAAATGAATCCGCTCGCCAGCGTCTCCGGCGCGGACATGGGTGTATCTATGCCGCTGGACAACCTTCCGGATGCCGCCCCGTTGGATTTGCCGCCGCTTGGCCGCGATTTGACCCCAATCACGCCAACACGCATCGATATCGGGCCAGAGGTTGATTGGGCCTCGTTTTCCGTCTGGCTGTCTGCCCTGCTTTATGCACGAGGTGACGATCTGGTCCGCGTCAAAGGGGTCATGGAAACCCCTGCCGGTCCGCTTCTGCTGCAGGCGGTACGCAAATCCGTCCAGCCGCCCGAACTATTGCCTCCCGAAGCCGCAAATCGCCAGAACCAGATCGTGTTTATCGGGCGCGGCTATTCGTCGGCTGCCCTGCGCGCGTCGCTGGTGTACTTCACCAGGCTATAACTTCGGCAAACAAGACGCCTATTTAAGGAAAAAGGTTAACTGCGGGACGTGGGGCAAATGACTACGTCCCATGGCCGGGTTGCTGAGGCTCCTTGGTCGTTCTGGTTCCAACGCGCTTCAATTCGACCAAATCCGCACAACCGCCAAACGCCTGACTTAGCTCGACTGACAAGACTTTTGCTCTTGTTTCTGTATCTGGGTGGGAGCGGCTTGGACAACTTCGCGCCGTGTCCACGACCGCCAGTTGTTGGCGGCCGTGTTGTTTTGGGTTGGCTTTACGACCAATGCGCCACACTGCGCCGCTCAAAGCTCTCGCGGAACTGTTCGATTGTCTTTGGCAGCGGATCGCCGGTTTCCCAGTCCAGGATCACCGCATAGCGGCGCACGGCATCCATCGAGTTGATCTCGCCCCTACGGTACATCTGCGCGACCTCTTCTGGATCAGAGCGAGCCCAGGCCACGCGGTTGGCCCGGATATGCGCCCGCAGTTTCTCCGTCGCGGCCTCGTCCACCTCGTATTCGCACATATCAGCGTCCACTTCGGTGATCACCACACCGTAGTCCAACGCAGCCCTTTCAACCGAGACGTATTCGTCGATGACATCTGTCAGCACCGCGTCAGTCGTCCGCTCCATCGGATCGCCAAAGCCACCGCCACCCGCCGTGGGGCGCGCAAATTCGTCGCCCGAATACATCGGGAAATCAGAGAAAACCGATCCGAGCCATTCGGACGTCTCAGAACCTGCGCGTTTGATCGTCAGACCATGCGGCATCGACGGCAACCCGCCATCCACACCCCAAACAACAGCGCGTTCGCGGTCGCACACATAAGACATCACAGATTTTTCGCTTTCCAGCAGGAGCGAGGTTTTCTGAACACCTGCCCCACCCCGCCATTTGCCCGGTCCCGCGCTGTCTTGTTTGATCTGGAATTCCAATGTGCGTGTCGGATTGACCCGCTCGTTGCCCTCATTGGGTTGTGACATCAGGCCGGTGCCGAAGCACGCAGTGGTGACATCGCTCCCGTCTTTGCCGCGACGACCGCCCCAGCCACCGGGGAGCCATTCGTAGAACATGAAAGTGGCGTCCTCATCCCGCCGCTTGTCCGTGCCACCGGCCAGCAGGTATTCAAGGTTAAAGGCACAGGCGATGGCACGTACCGGCATGATATCAGACCACATCTCAAAGACGGAATTCATGATCTTTTCAAACGGCATCAAAAAGCCTGTTACAGCGACGGGCCACTGGGCGCTGACCACCGAGTTTTCCGGCGCTTCAACCGAAATCATCCGGTAGAAACCAGAGTTCAGTGGCAAGTCAGGGAAAAAGGTCTTCATCCCCGCCACCACGGCCGAGAACGTCGCCCCCGGTGCAGAGTTGTACATCGAGCCAATCGTCGGATGGCTGCCCTCAAAATCGTAATGAATTTGATCGCCTTTGATCGTCATCTTGATGTGGATCGGGATCATGCCTTCACCACCCGACGGATCGCGGTCGATGTAATCGACAGATTCCCATGTCCCATCTGGCAGGGCTGCAATCCGTTGACGCACGGCACGTTCCACATAATCCTGCACCTCGTTCATGCCTTGGGTAACTTGTTCGCGGCCATATTTGCGCACAAGACGCAGGATTTCGCGTTCGGCCACTTGGGTCGCCTGCGCTTGGCTATGGATGTCACCAATGATCGACGCAGGGTCGCGTGTGTTGTTCGCAATCAGGTTCGCCACGTCCGAACAAAAATCACCTGCGCGGAACAGACGAACGGGCGTGATCCGGACCGCTTCGCGGAACATATCCTTAGCCGTCACATCGAACGAACCTGGCACAGAGCCACCCAAATCGGACCAGTGCCCATTGGATTGCGAGAACCCGATCAGCACGTCCTCGTCAAAAATGGGGCGCACCAGGCGCACGTCGCTGAAGTGCGTGCCGCCTGCGTAAGGGTCGTTGATCGCATAGACATCACCGGGCATCATATCGCCTTTGAAGACGCGGATGACGTCCTTGCAGGTAAAGTGCAGCGTGCCGACGTGCACCGCAATGTCGTCATTCCCTTGCGCTACAGAATTTCCCTCGGCGTCATGCAGCGCATTGGAAAAATCACGATTGTAGATCACGAAGGAATAACAGGTGCGCAGCATCTGTTCGGCCATCTGGTCCACCGAGGTGATGAATGAGTTCTTGAGAACCTCAAACGTGACGGGATCTAGGGCTTTTGAATCACTCATGATTTTACTCCTGCACTCGGATGAGAATGTTCATGTATTGGTCGACCTCAGCGGTCGTGTTCGGCGGGATGACGGTGGTTGAATCGAACTGTTCGACAATCGCGGGGCCGTTGAAAGTAGCGCCTGCGGACAGATTATCACGTTCAAAGATCATCGCGGTGTGTGCCTTGCCATTGAACCAGACATCGCGGGTGACGTCGGTTGTTGGTGTATTCTTCTTCACTTCATGGGTTTGCAGCTCGGCCTTTGGCACCATGCCTGTCGCCGTCAGCCCTACGCGGAAAATCGACACAGGCGCGTCATCGCGGCGGTAGTTGAACTCCCGTTCGTGTTCAGCATGGAAGCCGTCTATGAGCGTATTGATGTCAGTAACCTTCGCCGGGGCAGGTACCGCCAATGAACGCCACTGGCCTTGGTACATCATCTCTACAGTCCGCTGTGTAACGATGTCCTTTGGTGCCACGCCTTCATGCTTGAGGCGCTCGGCTGCCATGGCTTCGAGGCGGCCAAAGGCGGCCTCGATATCCGCAGGTTTTGTCTCAACGGCAGCGGCCATGAAGCTTTCGGAGAAGTCATGCTGGATATCGACAAGCAGGCACCCCAAAGCAGATGTTACGCCTGGATTCGGCGGAATGATGACCGTCGGGATCGAAAGCTCCTTGGCAATCGCGGCACCATGCAACGCGCCTGCGCCACCAAAGGCCACAAGCGCAAAGTCGCGTGGGTCATAGCCCCGTGAAATCGACAACAGACGCACCGCGTTCGCCATGTTGGCGTTGGCCACAGCGACAACAGCTTCCGCCGCTTCGTGCAATTCCATCCCAAAGGGCTCTGCCACGGTCTCCTTGACAGACGCTTCAGCCAGTGCGGGATCAAGCGTGATCTTGCCCCCCGCCAATGACGTGCCAAGACGGCCCAGAACGACATTGGCGTCCGTGTTGGTCGCAACTTCGTTGCCGTTCTTGTAGCACGCCGGTCCGGGGAATGCGCCAGCCGACTGGGGACCATTGCGCAGCGAGCCGCCTTCGTCTTTCCAGGCCAGCGATCCACCGCCCGCACCGATGGTCAGAACCTCGATGGACGGAAAGCGGATCGGGTAGCCGTATTCGATGTACCAATCCTTGGTGACCCGAGACTTGCCCTGATAAACCAGCGACACGTCTGTGCTGGTGCCGCCCATGTCAAAACCGATGGAGTTTTCAAACCCACATAGGTTCCCGATAAACCGGCTGGCAATCGCGCCCGCTGCAATACCGGACCCGGCCAAACGGGCCGCGAAATCCTTGACACTTGCAGGGGTCATGACGCCGCCGCCTGTGTGTAACAGCAGAAGATCACGCTCGTACCCACCGTCGGACAGCTTGCCTTCAAGGCGTTCCACGTAGTCGACCACCGAAGGAGACACGACTGCATTCGCCATCGTCGTAGAGAACCGTTCGTGCTCAAAAATCTCTGGCAGGACCTGAGAGGAGATGGACACAGGAATATCCGGCATGACGCTTAGCAGGATCTCCCGCATACGGGCTTCATTGGCACCATTGGTATAGGAGTTCATGAAACAAACCGCGACCGAGGCCACTTTACGTTTCTTCAATACATGGGCTACGCGCAGCGCGTCTTCCTCATTCAGCGCCTCTAGAACGGTGCCATTCGCATCAACGCATTCCCGGACAGTCAGGCGATCGCGACGTGGGATGTAGGGCTTGGCGACATCTTTGTAGGTATCCCATAGGTCCTCTTTGTTGGCTCGGCGAATTTCGACAACGTCGCGAAACCCTTCAGTGCAGATCATCGCAGAGCGCGCCAGATTCCGCGTGATCAACGCGTTTGTCGCCACCGTTGTGCCGTGCGAGAACATCGACACTTCGCTTAGATCAATCCCGCCTTGCTCAATCCCATTCAGAATGGCAACCATGGGGTCATCAGGGGTTGATGCCGTCTTTTCAATGCGGATCGCCCCAGTGGTTTCGTCCATGATACAGACGTCGGTAAACGTCCCACCTACGTCCACGGCTACTCTGGTATTTTTCATTCTTTCATCCTTCAAAAGACAATTAGGCATCGCGATGGTGCCAGCGAAAGCCGACCCAACTCAGGAACTTTGGTTTTTTATTGCAGTTTACGGGGGGGCAGCCTGTTGGTTATGCTGCGCTGATTTGCGTGTTTCTGTCGGCGTACAGCCAAACTGCGCGCGATAGGCTTTGTTGAACTGCGATTGGTCCGAGAATCCCCATCGATGGGCAATCTCGGCAACCGTGGTCGCGCCTTCTACGCTCAGGTCTTCGCGCGCCCGTACCAGGCGTTTTTCGCGGATAAATCCGGAAATCGACTTGTCCGCCCCCAGGAACAACTGCTGAAGATAGCGCAGCGAGACATTGCAGGCTTCGGCGACAAGGTTGGAGGACAAGTCTTCATTGCTCAGGTTGTTACGGATAAACTGTTCGGCGCGGTGCAGGTGGGCCGCACGGATGGACGACATATTGCTGTCGAGCACCCGATCATCTTTGCGGATAGCCAAACAAAGCAAATCAAGGATGTGCTTGCCCGCCGCACTCCGCGCCGTCTCATCAAGGAAATCGACGTGCTGTGCCGTCGTCTTCACCGTATCAAGAAAGTAGTTTGCAACACCTTCAGTGCCGTCAAAACTCAGCGCGCCCAATCTATCCGTTGGACCAATCCGCGCACGCACACTCTCGGAAGATACCTTGAGTACCAACAGCTCGTTTGTCTGTTCATGCCAAAACTCGTAGGGCAGATCGCCCCGTTCAACCAAAAACTCTCCAGGTGAACAAGTCGCCTGCCGCGCGTTCTGTTCAAACCCGACGTTACCCAATCTGGGAATAGTGATCAGCAAGCTGCTTTCGACTTCGTCCAGAAAGTGCCGCTTGTGCCGCCTATATAGAATCCCATCGCAGCGCATTTGCGATAGCCCAACGATCCCCAAATTCCACGTGTTCAAATCACCCGCGAAGGAGTGATCATCGGACATCGTCGTCTCAAGCGGGAAGAACGTGTCAGAGACAGCCGTCTGCCATTGATTGGCGGTCAGTCGATTGTTGGCAGCTTTGTCCTTCAGACTCATTTCACGTTCCCCGCACACAAAATGCTTTGCGTTAAGGACAGCCTAACATTGTTCTGACAAACCACTTTGGCAAAAAGCGCACAAATTCTTGTGCCGTTTCCATTCTCACGTTCCGTTTGGTGCTGTGATTGGTGTTCCCGAGGCAATAGACTAACAATAAACCACATAAAAACAAAGTCTTATCAGGTCTTCAGGCACTTCCGACAGCCCGAAAAGGCCCATCTACTTGTCATGGCAGTCGTTGCGGCGACCACAGCCAAAGCGGATAATTCTCGTTATTCAGCCAGTTTTTTGGCTACGGCCTTTGAAGGCGCAACCTGGAAATGGGGAATCACGGTGCAAAACCGCCCTATTCCTAAGGCCACAGGTTCTACCGTCATCGCTAGATAACGATGTTCATCTGAAACGAACCTTGCGACCTGCAGCGATTGCCACCTCCCCGCCCGTGTGGTTTATTGGTGCGAACGCGAAGCACACAAAGCGGTCGTTGCTTCTTCCTCCTGGAAGGGCAGAAAAGCCCCGCAACTTATCAGTTCGATGGTCTGATCTCGCTGCAGTTTGTATGAATGGCCGGTTTTCCGCTGCATGGCAGCGCGGAAGATCACGCATCTGCCGCATTTTGTTTGCTGCGAGCGCGCGCAGTGAGAAAACCAAATTCACGGAATGGGCTCTTCGCGGCCATGCGGCGGTGCAGAAAAATGTCCCGTTTCGAGGATATCTGAATGTCAACTCACGCTGGAGGCCTATTCAGGGTTCGCACCCGCAGAGAATGACCGCAATCCGCCCTTCTTTCGAAAACCGACTGGACTTTAGTACGTGTTGAAGCGGTAGTGCCTGTACCTTCCAGGTTGCCCGGGATCGCCGGGCTCCACTCAGTACAGGGTGAAGGATTGGCCTTTGCCCGCCGAGTGGAGAACAACGATGATTATCGACCCCAAATCAAAGACCAAAGTGCAGGCCTCTAAACCTACCGGGCAGAAGCTTACGCGTCAGCAACAGCTGGCCAAACTGCTGTGTCGCAAATCAGGTGCCTCAGTCGCGCAGATTCAGAAGGCGTTCGGCTGGCAGCCGCACACGGCACGGGCGGCGATCTCGATGCTACGCAAGGGCGGAATGGCAATTGAGCGCACCGATACGGGCAAAGGGCCTGTCTATGGTGCCGCCAGCGAGGGGTAAGATCATGGCCGTAGAACGCAACAGCAATCTAGAACGGGCATTCGCAGCGATTGAAGAGCTAGACCGGAGTGATTGCCTTGAGCATTGGCGGGAGGCCTTTGGCCGGTCGCCGCCAAAGCATCTCTCTGTCCCCTTCATGAAGCGGGTACTGATCAGGGACCTACAATGCCGGGTCCTGGGCGGTCTGTCCTCCAGGACTGCGCGTCGCCTGAAACAGATCGCCTCAGGTAAGACACCACCGGCGAAGGCCAAGCCAGGATCACATCTGGTTCGGGAGTGGAACGGGCGCACCTACCAGGTTGAGGTGGTCGATGGTGGTTATGTCATGGACGGCAAGAGCTGGCGGTCCCTGTCGGCCATTGCCCGGCACATCACCGGGGCGCATTGGTCCGGCCCACGCTTCTTCGGTGTGCAGTAATGCGACGGATCCGCTGTGCCATCTATACCCGCAAAAGCTCCGAAGACGGGCTGGAGCAGGACTTCAACTCGCTGGATGCTCAACGAGAGGCTTGTGAGGCCTACATCGCCAGCCAGAAACACGAAGGTTGGGAGCTGGTGCCAGAACACTTTGACGATGGCGGGATCTCGGGCGGCCATCTCGACCGCCCGGCATTGCAGCAGCTGATGCAAGCCGTGGGTGAGAAACGCGTTGATCAGATCGTTGTCTACAAGATCGACCGGTTGACCCGGTCACTGACCGACTTTGCCAGGCTGGTCGACCGGCTGGATGCGGTTGAGGCGTCGTTTGTATCGGTGACACAGGCCTTCAACACGGCCACCAGCATGGGGCGCCTGACATTGAACATGCTCTTGAGCTTTGCCCAGTTCGAGCGAGAGGTCACCGCCGAGCGTATCCGGGACAAGATCGCGGCCTCCAAACGCAAGGGGCTGTGGATGGGAGGTACTGTGCCACTTGGGTACAGGGCGGATGGCCGGTCGCTGAAGATCGATGACGTCGAGGCCGATACGATCCGGACACTTTACACCCTCTATCTGGAACACCGCACCCTTCGGGAAACCAAGAGAGCGGCAGACGCGCGGGGTCTCCGTTCACGCAAGCGCGAACGCACAGATGGCCGCGTCACCGGCGGCAATCCCATCGATCGCGGTCATCTACATCATATCCTGAGCAATCCAATCTATGCCGGACGCATCCGCCATAAGGGTCAGGTCTATGACGGACAGCATCAGGCGATCATTGCACCCGACCTCTGGGACGAGGTTCAGCGCCTGCTGGCAGATGGTGCTGCTAGAGCACGCGGCAGCAAAGGCAAAGCCACCCGATCCTCACTGGCAGGAAAACTCTTCGACGAAACCGGAGACAGGCTGACCCCGAGCCACAGCCGCAAGAATGGCAAACGCCTGCGCTACTACATCTCACGGCGGCTGGTCATTGATCGTAAGCAGAACCATCCCGATGCCTGGCGCCTGCCTGCAGATCAGTTGGAGCGACTGCTGGCCGAAGTGGTGCAACAGCATTTGAACCGGCCCGAGGCCGCCACCGCGTTAACGCTGGATTTGGGCGCGCCGAAGGTTGCAGCGATCTCAGCCAGTTTGGCAAAACCCATGAAGGCCCGCCGTTATCTTGCCCTGATCGAACGGGCCGACCTGAAACCGGGTAAGATCACCATCCTGCTCGGCAGAGGTGCCCTGTCCGCTCTGCTTGGCTGCTCTATGGCAAACATCAACGAGGTGGAACTAACACTCGAAGCTCTCTTCCAGATGCGCCGGCGGGGTGTCGAGCTGAAACTGCATCTCGGGGATGCCCCGTCGGAGATCGATCAAACCCTGGTGCGCAACATCGTGAAGGCCCGGCGCTGGTTGGGGATGATCACCGAAGGTCGGCCCATCGCTGACATTGCCCAAACCGAAGGGCTCTCAAATCGGCGCATTCAGGACCTGATGCCACTGGCCTTCCTGTCCCCTGACCTCCTGGAAGCGATCGCCTCCGGCGAACAACCCATTGGCCTCACCACCGACTATCTTATCAAAACCGGCTTCCCGACGGTGTGGTCACAGCAACGGCCCCAATTCGCCGCGCTTTGAAACCGCTTTCCCCAAAACTCGTACCGCCACTATCGCAAACTGAGACTTCGACCGAAAAACCGCCCATACTGCGGTCTCTCCCCTGTCTCACTCAGGCACCCCCAACAGCAAGCGTCGGAAAACACGCGGTAATCGTCGGGCAAAGTCTTAGTAATTGGAAACCGCAGTGTGGGTGGCGGAGCGACAGGGATTCGA
>DQCL01000227.1:0-11545 GCA_003533975.1 Octadecabacter sp.
GGCAGGGCAGTTGGCGCGCCGCCTTGGGGTGCCGTATCGTTCTGCGGGGTCTTTCTGCGGGTCCAAACTGCCAGATGCGCAGGCCGCCTATGAGACATCCAACAGTCTGAACATGGGGCTGTTGTCCGGCGTTAACTTTATGCTGCATTCGTGTGGCTGGCTTGAAGGCGGGCTTGTGGCCGACTTCGAAAAATTCGTTTTGGACGCCGACCAGCTGGGGACATTGCACCACTTGGCCAAAGGTGTCGAAATTGACGAGAACGCCCAAGCGATGGACGCTATTCGCGAGGTTGGCCCGGGGGGGCACTACCTTGGGTGCGCGCACACGCAAGCAAACTTCAAAACAGCCTTCTGGCGATCAGATGTGTTTGATTACAAACCATTTGAGACGTGGGAAGAAGAGGGCGGGCGTGACAGTCAAACGCTTGCCACAGGCCGCGTTGCCAAGCTGATTGAAACATATGTTGCACCACCGCTAGACCCAGAAATTCGTGCAAAATTGGAAGCCTACGTGGCAGAAAAGAAGGCCGCGGAACCCGACAGCTTTATGTAGTCGGACATGATGACGGGGCCGCGACGTCTGTGCCTTAGCTGTCTTGCAGAACCGCGTATTCGCGCGCGGTTCTTGACACTTGGGACGCTTTTAAGATGCGGGCTTCACACATCAATGCGACCAGTACTTCGACATGTTTCGCAACGGAGTACTCGGCGCGTTTATTCAGCCGCTGAATGTCCAACTCGCGCTCTATATCCATGAGCCTAATGATCGCTTGCGCCGGGCCAGGGACTGCCTCTGTTTTAAGGAGGCGGCGCAAGTGTAGCACCCGTTTGTAATCCCCCAAACCATGACGTGCTGTGGACACCAATAGGGCTGGGCGTTTAAGCCGTGTGATCATTGTCAGAACGTCTTCCATGTCGAGTCTCCCTCATTCAACTGCCCCTAACTTGGCACAACCTATGAGGGTGTTGCGTGTGGATAACTCGGAGCGTTCGGTGCGTTTACAATTGGTTACCAATTAGAAACAATCCTATGACCCTGTGAATAAAATTAACTTTTCGGAAACAATTAACGGCAACGGTTGCGTTGCCTTGCGGTTTGTAAAACTGAGAAGCTGGGAATTGGGGACAGGAATGACTGAAGCGAAAACCGCCACGCGCGCGGTGCCTTCTTGGGTGCCTAATGAAGTGCGAAATTACGTTTTCCATACGGAAATGGGTCAGCCCATTCGGGTGTTGGCACGGTCGCAATCTTGCCATGCCTCGACGATAATGCGCCAGATCCGAAAGGTCGAAACACGGCGCGACGATCCGTTGGTTGATCGTGCGATCAAGGCCTTGGCGGAGGAGAATTCGACGAAGCCGATTCCGAACGGACTGGAGATGATGCAAGCACTGCGCCACCTCGCAAAACCCAACGCGATGTTGGCGATTGCGCTTGGGATGGACCAAGGAGTGATCATACACGACACCGCCAAAGGAGACCCGGACCACGGCACTAAACTGCCATCAGAAACGGCAATGACATTGGCATTGCGGGGCTGGATTGAAGGTGGCCAGACAGTCGGACGTGTTTTGCGATACCGTATCACGCAATCGGGCCGCGTTGCGTTGCGGGAGCTGACTGCCGAAACTGAAAATCGCGCCCGTGCAATGGCTGAAGCGCCTGCATCATTTGAAGGAGCGCCGACAGGTGTTGGCACATGGCTGGGCGATCGGAGCAAAAAGCAGTGTATGACGCGGCCACCATCCCAAGAAAGCCCAGTGCAAGCGTTGGCGCGGCGTAAAGATCGTGATGGTAAGCCGTTTCTAACACGCGTGATGGTGCGTGCGGCTGAACGACTGCGTGAGGACTTTGAGCTCTCTGTTGTGCTCCAGAACCGTGAAAAACGGACCACTTTAAACTGGCGCGAGTTATTGCATTCGATCGAAACCTATCAGCCGATTGATACAAACGACGACAACGCAGTTGGTGAAATGCGCGCTGCTTTGGTTTTCCTTGGGCCCGGGTTGTCTGAGGTTGCGTTACGCTGTTGTTGTTTACTTGAGGGCCTAGAAACCACCGAGAAACGCATGGGTTGGGCTGCGCGGTCCTGCAAAGTTGTATTGCGCATCGCCCTGCAGCGCCTTGTTTTGCACTATGAGGAAGGCGGTAAGCTGGGGCCACGCATCGGTTAGTCGGCCCTTGCCATGCAGCCGTTGCATTCCTGCAAGTCACCAATCCAAGACCCTTGGAACGTCGGGCATTTTTCCTTAAGTACTACGTAAGAGGAGAAGCCTATGTCATCTCGCGATCTCAAGATTCCGGCCCAGCGTCACCCTGAAAAGCAGCGGCGCCCAGACAGCCCACAGCCCAAAAAGCCGGCATGGATCCGTGTTAAGGCGCCTGTGAGCGCAGGCTACATGGAAACGCGTAACATCATGCGCGAGCATAAACTGACCACCGTGTGTGAAGAAGCAGGTTGCCCCAACGTCGGCGAATGTTGGTCCCAAGGCCATGCGACGATGATGATTATGGGCGAGGTCTGTACGCGGGCTTGTACGTTCTGCAACATCGCCACAGGCAAACCGCCTGAAGCCTTGGATGTGTTCGAACCTGGACGCGTTGCGGATGCGGTTAAGAAACTGGGTTTAAATCACGTGGTGATCACATCTGTCGACCGTGATGATGTCGAAGATGGCGGGGCAGAGCATTTCGCCCAAACCATCCGCGCCATTCGCAAACAGTCCCCAAGCACGACGATTGAAATCCTGACACCCGACTTTATTCGGTGTGATCCCAGTGTGTTAGAAGTTGTTGTTGAAGCACGACCTGATGTATTCAACCACAACCTTGAAACCGTTCCGGGGCTTTACCCTGAGGTCCGCCCAGGTGCGCGGTATTTCCATTCTTTGCGTCTTTTGCAGCGCGTAAAGGAACTCGATCCGACGATGTTCACCAAATCGGGTATCATGGTTGGCCTTGGCGAAGACAAACAAGGCGTGACGCAGGTCATGGAAGATATGCGTGCGGCTGACATTGATTTCCTGACCATCGGCCAATACTTGCAGCCAACGCCGAAGCACCACAAAGTGGATCGTTTCGTGACGCCGGAAGAGTTTTCCAGCTATGAGAAAACCGCCTATAACAAGGGCTTCTTGATGGTGTCCTCTACGCCTTTGACACGGTCCAGCTATCACGCAGGCGACGACTTCGCGAAGCTACGCGCGGCACGCATGGCCAAATTTGGTGCATGAAGAAGGCGGCGAGTTGGGCCGCTGTGCCAACGCATCGTAATTTTTAACGCCGTCGCGTCTGTGCCTGCAAAAAGTGAGGCGTTGGGTCGCTAGGTAAACCGGACTTTGCCGATGAAGGGCAGGTTGCGATTGCGTTGTGCGTAATCAATCCCGTAGCCGACGACAAATTCATCTGGAATTTCAAAGCCTGTCCAATCCGCTCGCATATCGACTTCGCGCCGCGATGGTTTGTCGAGTAGGGCGATGGATCGCAACTTCCGCGGATGGCGCGTATTCAGCATACCAATGACCTGATGCAACGTGTGACCCGTATCTACGATGTCCTCAACCACCAGCACGTCGCGCCCTTCAATCTGGCCGCGTAGGTCTTTGAGGATACGCACCTCACGAGAGGACTCCATGCCGTCGCCGTAAGACGACGCTTCAAGAAAGTCTACTTCAACAGGGAGATCCAATTCGCGCACCAGATCCGCGATGAAGACAAAGGACCCACGCAACAGACCAACCACGACAAGTTTGTCGGTGCCCTTGAATTCCGTTTGAATAACTTTGGCGAGGTCTTCGATGCGTGCAGCGATGGATTTCGCCGAGATCATTTCGTCGATCACGTAGGGGTCGTGCGTCATAGGGTCCGAGCCTTGTGCCAATTGCTTGAATTTTCTCCCAAACCATACGACATGGGTTGGGAGAGTCACGCGCGAAAGTACGATATGCCTGCCCATTCTGAAACAAGACACCTCCCGTATAGCGCAGAGCAAATGTATGCTTTGGTCGCGGATGTCGCCAACTACCCCAAGTTTTTGCCGTGGACCGCTGCTGCGCGCATCAGATCGCGTGATGAAATGGCGGATCACACGGTGATGTTGGCGGACTTGGTTGTCAGCTTTAAGGTGTTTCGGGAAAAGTTTGGCAGCCGCGTCGTGCTATGGCCTGACCTGCATAAGATCGAAACCGAATACATCGACGGTCCTTTCAAATACTTGCACAGCGTCTGGACGTTCACGGATACAGACAACGGATGTGACGTGCATTTTGAAGTCGACTTCGAATTTAAGAACCGCCTCTTGCAAGGGGCGGCGGGAATGTTCTTTAATCAAGCCATGCAAACGATCGTCCGAGCCTTTGAACGCCGCGCCGATGAGCTTTACGGATGAGCGCTGAAGAAAAGCTGTTGCGCATATCACAAGGTTGGCTTGGCGAAGGTCCGGTAGACCTCATTCAGCTGTGTTTGTTTGATTGGGCCGCCTGTGCGCTTGCCGGGAAAGATGAACCCGTTGCGCAGATTTTGGCAAGGCAGTCCGGCATCGAAGGGAACGCTTCAGTTGTTGGTGGTGGCAAGACATCTGCGGCGGATGCAGCACTCATCAATGGATCAACAGGTCATGCGCTTGATTATGACGACACGCATTTCGATCATCTCGGGCATACGTCTGCGGTGATCATGCCTGCTGTTCTTGCGTTGGCGGAAGATCAGTCGATAACCAGCACGGCACAAATTCTCGAGGCTGCCTTGGTCGGGTCCGAGGCCGCGGTACGTATCGGTTTATGGCTTGGTCGGGATCATTACCAAGTTGGGTTCCACCAGACAGCAACATCTGGCGCGATTGGCGCAGTCGTTGCAGGCGCACGTTTGTTGCAGTTGAACGAGACCCAAACGCGCCATGCCATTGGTCTAGTCGCAACAGGGGCGTCCGGCCTTAAGGGGCAATTTGGTACGATGGGCAAGCCGCTGAATGCAGGATTGGCTGCGCGTAGCGGTGTGGAATCAACCCTCTGGGCACAGGCTGGTTTAACAGCAGATGCAAACGGCGTGACCCAGTTTGGAGCCACACACCACGGTCAGAGCAATGAATGTGCCTGGTCCGAAGATGCGCCTTGGAAGATCGCACGGATAAGCCACAAATTTCATGCTTGCTGCCATGGCCTCCATGCGATGCTCGAGGCGTTGCGTGAAATCAACGGCCCTGTCGTGGAACTTAATGTGCAAACCCATCCGCGCTGGATGACGGTGTGCAACAATCCATCGCCTGCGACTGGCCTAGAGTGCAAGTTCTCCTACGCGATGACAGCGGCGATGACAGTTAGTGGAGTAGATACTGCGGTGATTGCAAGTTTCTCAGACTCCACAGCAACAGACGCTAAACTTATCGCAGTTCGAGATACTGTTAAGGTCACGCCAGACGAAACACTGTCCGAGATGCAGTCGCGCGTGGACGTGACATACGCGGACGAAACCACCGCGACGTTTTTCCACGACCTCAGCGCACCATTGGACATGAAAACCCGTGAGACACGTGTGCGGGCGAAAGCTGACGCGTTGATTGGGGGGCAGGCGGCCGCACTTTGGGATGCAATTCAGTCAGAAGACATATCGCCCATCATGGATGTGCTTCGAGGATAGCAAAAGGGCGCCCGGTTGAGCGCCCTTCAAAGCCATATAAAACCTACTAAAACAGTTAGCTCGTCATATCGTAGGCGCGTTCACCATGTGAAGCGAGGTCGAGGCCTGTGTGTTCGTCTTCCTCTCCGACACGGATCGGGAAGATCATTTTGACCACCACAACGATCGCCACTGTGGTGATCAACGTCCAGATACCGACAACGGCAAGGCCACCCAGCTGGGCTGTCCAGCTGGCATGTCCAAACACCGCCAACATCACGATCCCGAACATACCGCCCACACCGTGCACGGCAAAAACATCCAAGGTGTCGTCAATCTTGAGCTTGTTTTTCACCAGGGCGCACAGCTCTTGGCACATGACGCCTGCAACGCCACCGATGATGAGCGCCTCAATCGGCCCAACAGAACCGGACGCGGGCGTGATGGATGCGAGACCCGCGATCGTACCCGTCACAAGACCAACAAGAGATGATTTGCCGTAGCGAATACGTTCCCACAAGATCCACGTCAGGGACGCGGTTGCCGCTGACAGGTGCGTAACCGTGATCGCCATCGCAGCCCCACCGTTTGCAGCCAGTTCAGAACCGCCGTTGAAGCCGAACCAACCAACCCAAAGCATCGCGGCGCCAATCATAACCATACCCGGATTATGTGGTGGCTTGTGCTTGTCACGACGTGGCCCAAGAAAGAACGCAACAATCAACGCAGCCAGACCCGCGGTTTGGTGGACAACGATACCACCGGCAAAATCGTTCACGCCATCAGCGAACAAAGACCATTCAGCGCCAGCCAACAAGCCGCCACCCCAAATCCAGTGGGCGACAGGTGCGTAGCAAATCAACATCCAAAGGCCCGAGAACGTCATCACAAAGGCAAAGCCGATACGTTCAACATAGGCACCAACGATCAGTGCAGGTGTGATGATGGCGAATGTCATCTGGAAGACGAAGAACAGAATTTCAGGGATAGTTTGCCCGTCAATCACAGACTCTTCGGTC
This sequence comes from Octadecabacter sp., assembly GCA_003533975.1. Classification (GTDB taxonomy): domain Bacteria; phylum Pseudomonadota; class Alphaproteobacteria; order Rhodobacterales; family Rhodobacteraceae; genus Octadecabacter. The sequence goes on from DQCL01000227.1 coordinate 6,634, forward strand.
ACGCCGCTTAGGAACATCTTATCGAGCCCCCCCCAATAGGCGTTGCCGTCACCAAACGCGATTGAATACCCAAACGCGAGCCAGAGCACAGACATCAGACAGGCAATGCCGAAACACTGCATGAAAACGCTGAGCACGTTGCGGGCGCGCACGAGGCCACCATAAAATAATGCCAACCCGGGAAGGGTCATAAACAACACGAGGGCTGTTGCGACGATAATCCAAGCGGTATCCGCTCCGTTCATGGGGTGTTCCTTTTCTAAGCTGGAAAACCTCAAAGCGCACTTTTTGTGAGTTAAAAAGAGGCAAACGGAAACGAGGCCGCATAAATTACAGGCATACGCCGAATGCCGCAAATACAGGCACGCCCATCCTGCGCCGCCTAAAAAAGCGGCTAAAGTGAATCGAGCGCAGCAGCGATCAACGACAGTGCTGTGTCGACACTACGTTGACGCACCTGCGCACGCCCTATGGAACCAAATTCACGGGTAACAGTCGTGGTGGTGCCACCGACGTAAAGCGCGAAACAAACGCGCCCTTCGGGTTTATGTTCTGATCCACCGGGCCCCGCAATGCCCGTAACCGAGACCGCAATGTCCGCGCGAGCGGCTTTAGCGGCACCCACTGCCATTTGCGCGGCAACGTCTTCGCTGACGGCCCCATGTGCGTCCAAGGTCGCGCCCTCAACGGACAACATTTCAACTTTGGCGGCATTGGAATAGGTCACAAACCCACGCTCGAATATCGCGGAACTGCCTGTGATGTCGGTGATCGCGGCGCTCACCAATCCGCCGGTACAACTTTCAGCGGTTGTAATGGTCACCCCCTTAGCGATGGCAGCCGTTACGACATCTCTGGCCAATGTCACTGTAAGAACCCGTGCCAAAGACCAGCCAATACCACGACCCAAACCGCAGCAAACAGCCCTGCGATCACATCATCCAACATCACTCCGGTCGCGTTGTCTTTGCGGTCTGCCCACCCGACGGGGCCGGGCTTCATGATGTCGTAAACGCGGAACATCACGAACGCGACGATCCAACCGGGCCAGAGTAAAAGTGAGGATACCCCAGCGTAGGATGCGCCAATCATAACTGGCGCAAGGGCGATCCATTGGCCGACGACCTCATCAATCACGATCTCGGATGGATCATGGTTGTCTTTGCCCTCCGTCATAGTTTTCGTGGCAATGTAGCCTTTGATATAGACCGCAGGAATCGCAAGAAGGAACAACCAGAGGCCAGCGACTTCGTAGATCAACCATGCGAGGGGCAGGGCGGCAAGTGAGCCCCAGGTCCCCGGTGCAGGTTTCAGATATCCAACATAAAAATACGTTGCTGTGATCTCTGCCCACCAATTCTTCATGCTATCGTTCCTTTGATAAGGGTCACCGTTGCCAGTGCTGCAATGCCTTCACCACGCCCTGTAAAGCCAAGGCGTTCAGACGTTGTGGCCTTCACGCTGACGCAATCAATATCGAGGTCCATTATCTCTGCCATGCGCGCGCGCATTGATTGCGCAACGGGGCCGATTTTTGGAAACTCACAAATGAGGGTACAATCCATATGGGTGATTTCGAACCCCATCTCACGTGCCAAGGCGCAGGCATGGGACAGGAAAATGTGGCTTTCAGCGCCTTTCCATTGCGGGTCACTTGGCGGAAAATGCTGACCTATATCACCGCGACACAACGCGCCGTAAATGGCGTCTGTCACCGTATGCATGCCAACATCTGCGTCGGAATGGCCTTGTAAACCACGCTCATGCGGAACTTTCACGCCACACAGCATTACGTGATCACCATCCCCGAAGCGATGCACGTCAAATCCGTTACCTGTCCTAATGTCCAAAGGTGTCTCCAGTAGTTTGGTCGCCCGCGCAAAGTCTTCGGGCATGGTGATTTTTATGTTGCGTGCATCACCTTGCACAATGCCAACATCAAGTCCGGCTCGCCGCGCAACCTCAACATCGTCTACGACAGGTCGGGTATTTGTATGGTGCGCGTTCAATATGGCGTCTCTGTGAAATCCTTGCGGGGTCTGGGCCGCAAACAGCCCGCTTCGATCCTGAACGCCAGTCACAACACCCGCAGCACCAGTCCACAGCGCGTCCGTAACAGGCAAAGCAGGGGCTGCGCCTTCGTGGTCGTTCAGGGCGTCGCAAACACGTGTAATGACATCACTTGGACAGCAACAACGCGCCGCATCATGGATTAACACGCGGTCCGCTTGCGCTTGTGTCACGCCATTTTGCACAGAACTTGAGCGATCAGCGCCCCCAATGGCAATCGTTGCGATGCGATCAAGGCCAAGTGACACCGCATGATCGCGATCATCTTCCGCAATCACGAGTATAATTTCACTCACCCGAGGGTGCTCGATAAACAAGTTAAGCGAATGTTCTACAACAGTTTTTCCGGCAATCTTCTGCCATTGCTTTGGCACCTCGCCACCCGCGCGCAGGCCGCGTCCGGCGGCGACGATTATTGCGGCGACTGTTGGCGTATCTTGCATGGGTCAGAAAGGTCCTTGTTGTCGCCCCGTTCTACCCAGCACGCCGCTTGGGGGGAAGGGCATCATCGACACCGCACAAATATTAAGCGCATTATGTTTAATGCCCGAAAAATAGCCGACTTTTCTTGAGTGTGCGGTGGTTTCAAGGTAGCCCAAGCGTATGCACCGCAAATTTCCCTTACCGACACCAGATAGTCCAGTGGCCCTCGCGCCGCTGGCCGGCATTACGGATTTGCCTTTTCGTCAGTTGGTTGCGTCCTTTGGCGCGGGGTGGGTCGTTTCGGAAATGGTCGCCAGCCAGGAAATGGTGCAAGCAAAACCCGGCGTCCGTGAAAAGGCGGAACTCGGGTTCAATCAAGGCAACACAGCCGTGCAACTTGCGGGGCGCGAAGCCCATTGGATGGCTGAGGCCGCACGCAACGTCGAAGCCAACGGCGCCGCGATGATCGATATCAACATGGGATGTCCCGCAAAGAAAGTGACGAGCGGGTATTCCGGTTCCGCGTTGCTGCGCGATCTGGACCACGCCCTTAGATTGATTGAGGCAGTCGTTGGTGCGGTTGATATTCCGGTGACCCTAAAGACCCGCCTTGGATGGGATGACGCGCTTCTGAATGCTGCTGAACTGGCCGTACGAGCAGAAAATGCCGGAGTTTCGCGGATTGTCATTCACGGCCGCACTCGTTGTCAGTTTTACAAAGGCCGCGCAGATTGGGATGCAATCGAACCGATCAAGGATGCAGTGTCTATCCCCGTTATTGCCAACGGCGATATTATTGACTCGCGCTCAGCCAAAGATGCGCTCAGGGCCTCTGGCGCTGACGGGGTTATGATCGGCCGCGGAGCGCAGGGCCGTCCTTGGGTCTTGCGCGACGTTGCAATCGAGTTGTCAGGGCAGGTCGCGCCAACGCCACCGCAAGGATCAGCCTTCATCGACATGGTGTCCGCACATTACGACGCGATGCTGTCCTTTTACGGGGACGAGCTGGGCAGCAAGGTCGCACGCAAGCATTTGGGTTGGTATATGGACATTTCACGCCCTGAACCCACCTTGCGCAAAGCCGTTCTAACGCAACGCTCAAGCGCTGAAGTGTTCAAGCTTCTGCCAGATGCACTCGCAAGCGAGGCCGTGATATGAACGCGCTTTGGAATTCCCTTCCTGTGCCCGCATTGCTGCTGAACCGCGATGACATGATTGCACAAAGCAACCCCGCCGCGGAGGCGTTTTTGAACCTGTCCGCCAAGGTGCTGGTCGGGGCCAGTGTTTGGGACAAGGTGATGATCGACGCGCCGCTAGAAGCCGCTTATGCTCGGGCTAGCGAAAACCGCACATCGCTGTTTGTAAACGATGTGGATGTGGGCAGCGGTGAACGCTTGCCAATGCAATGCAACATCCAGTTCGCACCGCTCAATGACCCTGATGCACAGTCGGGTGATCAGATGCTTATGTTGTTTGAGCCACGCGAAATGGCGACTCGGATGAACAACTCAGCCAAGTCCGTACGCGCCGCACGATCAGCGATCGGGATGGCCGAAATGCTGGCCCATGAAATCAAGAACCCGCTGGCGGGGATCACTGGGGCAGCGCAGCTGTTGTCGATGACCCTTTCCAATGAAGACCGAGAGATGACGGATCTGATTGTTGAGGAGTCCCGCCGCATTGTGAAACTGCTTGAGCAGGTTGAACAGTTTGGAAACTTGCAGCCACCTAATCGACAGCCTGTGAATTTACATGATGTACTTGACCGCGCGCGGCAGTCTGCGTCTGTCGGGTTTGGCGCACATATGATGTTTATTGAAGATTACGACCCGTCCTTGCCGCCAACATTCGCGGACCCGGACCAATTGCTACAGGTCTTATTGAACCTATTGAAAAATGCCTCACAAGCGAGCACCGCAGGCGGTTCAATCACCTTACACACCTTTTACGAACCGTCCCTGCGCATGCAGCGAAAAGACGGGTCCGCCGCGCGCCTGCCTTTGCAGATCGAGATTATTGATGACGGCCCCGGACTGCCGCCAGACATCGCAGCCGACGTATTTGAGCCCTTTATTTCAGGGCGCGAAAACGGCACCGGACTCGGCCTCGCGCTCGTTAGTAAGCTGATTTCGGACGTTGGCGGATGGATATCCGTCGACTCCGTTCCCGGACGAACCGTATTTCGGGTGTCGCTGCCCGTTGTTCCAAAAGACATTTCAGGAGACGTATAAATGGATGGCACTGTTCTGGTCGCCGATGATGACCGCACAATCCGCACGGTTCTGACCCAAGCGTTGACACGGGCAGGGTGCAAGGTGCATGCCACGTCGTCGCTTGTAACACTGATGAGATGGGTGGAAGAGGGCAAAGGTGATTTGGTCATCTCTGACGTTATCATGCCGGACGGCAACGGATTGGA
>DQCL01000227.1:11641-14385 GCA_003533975.1 Octadecabacter sp.
ATTAAGGCCGCAGAGGCCGAAGCCTACGACTACCTGCCCAAACCGTTTGATTTGCCTGATTTGATGAAACGCGCCGCGCGTGCGCTTGAGGCAAAACCACGCCGCACGACGCTTGCGGTTGACGACAATCAAAGCGAAGACCTCCCGCTGGTTGGGCGCACAGCGGCCATGCAGGCGCTATATCGTTTGGTTGCGCGGGTCATGAACACATCGCTTTCGGTTCTCGTGACAGGTGAAAGCGGAACCGGAAAAAGCCTTATCGCCCGTGCAATACATGACTTTTCTGATCGGCGGTCATTGCCGTATGTCGTGGCCTCCGCGACGGACCTTGAAGGGATGGACGGGCCGCAATCCCTTCTGTCACGCGCAAAAGCCGGCAGCCTTGTGTTTGATGAAGTGTCCGACCTGTCGCTGGACGCGCAGGCGCGGATTGTGCGGATGTTGGACGCCTTGGGCGACACCGCGCCGCGCATCATGGCGACGTCGCGTACGGACCTTATGGACGCGCTTGAAAAGGGCGCGTTGCGCGAAGATTTATACTATCGGTTGGCTGGCGTAACCGTTGCCGTTCCACCATTGCGCGACCGCGTTGATGACATCCCTCTTTTGGCCGAGCATTTCTTGACCCGCGCCGAACGCGAAGGTGCACCTGCGCGCCGTTTGGCAAGCGACGCGGTCGATATCGTTCGGGCCTACACATGGCCGGGAAACGTGCGTCAACTTGAAAACGTGATACGTCGTCTCGTCGTGACATCCAGTAACCCCGACATTCACCGCCCGGAGGTCGAGCAAGTTCTTGGCTCACAACCTGCCATCGAACCCCTGAACACTGGGCAGGCCGACAAACTGTCCGGCTCGGTTGAACAGCACCTGCGCCGCTACTTTGATTTACACGGAGGATCATTGCCTCCGGCAGGGCTTTACCAACGTATTTTGCGTGAAGTTGAGGCCCCTTTGATTGAAATTGCCTTAGACGCGACCCTCGGCAATCAGGCTAAATGTGCCGATCTGCTTGGTATCAACCGCAATACCTTGCGAAAAAAGATCACAGAACTGGATATCCGCGTGACACGCCGCCGCAAAATGATGTAAAAGGGCAACAACCGTGGCCCTCTGGCCCCACCTCAAGTCATTTGGTGGAATCAGGGTAGGATCACATCAAACAGGCGGCGGGCAACGTGTAGTTTAACAACGACACATAAGCCCTTGGTAAACGGGGAATTTCGCGTGCAGCGATCCCACTTGGGTAAAAACATGCTGGTGTTTTCACGCTGGCGCAGACGGCGCAGCGTCCAGAACGTGACGACGGCTGTTCTGGTTTTGCTTGGCCCGATCCTAATTATTTTGACGATTTCAGCGCTGCGTCCGCTCGACCAAACAGGTCGAACGGAAATTCTACGGCTCATCCTGCTTTCTGACATCATCTATGTTTTAGTGATTGCGGCACTGGTGTCCTCACGCATCGTCAGCATGATCGCAGCACGGCGTGCAAAGTCAGCCGGGTCGCGGCTGCACTTGCGCCTTACCGGGGTATTTGGGCTATTGGCACTGATCCCGACGGTGGCTGTTGCTGTCTTTGCCGTTTTAACGATCAACATCGGTCTTGAGGGATGGTTTTCTGAACGGGTGCGCGATGTGTTGGGCAATTCACTGTCCGCAGCGCAAGCCTATGAGGAAGAACACCGAACTGAGCTTAAACGTGATGGTAACGCGCTTGCAGGCTATCTGAACACCGAACGCTTGCAGACATTTTTCATGGAGCGCGGCGAGGTACGGCAAGCCCTCGCACTGGTCCAGCCCCAGATCGAACGCGGGCTAACGGAAGCTTTCGTTTTGGACGGTGATGGTGAGATTTGGGCCCGTGGTGAACGCTCGTATGAGTTCTATTTCGAACAGCCATCGCGCGAAGAACTGGCTGAGGCCAGCGTCACCGGTCTGGTGATTATTGAAGACTGGACCAACAATGAATTTCGCGCCCTGATCCCGCTTGTCGCGTTCAGCGAAAAGTACTTATACGTCACGCGAGAGGTCGACGGCGGCATTCTGGCGCTGCTGGATGATACACAGGAAACCGTCGCGCTCTATGGCCAGTTAGAGAACGAACGCGGGCGCGTGCTGTTCGAATTCGGCCTAATTTACCTCGGCTTCGCGCTAATTTTGATCCTTGCGTCAGTCTGGGTTGGACTTTGGTTCGCGGAACGCCTGTCACGCCCTGTTGGGCGTCTCGTAGGTGCATCACAGCGCGTTGGCGCAGGGGATCTGAACGTTCGAGTGCCCGAGGAAGAGGGCGAAGATGAGATCGCGCAGCTGGGTCGTTACTTTAACCAGATGACGGAGCAGTTGCGGGACCAGCGCGAAGAACTTCTCGATAATACCAGCCAGATCGAACGCCGTCGGCGTTTGTTTGATTCAGTGCTGTCCTCGGTTCCGTCCGGTGTTGTGGGCTTGGACGAAGATGGGCGGGTGACGTTTGTTAACAGGTCTGCGAACCGCCTGCTGGAGGTGGATGGCGGGCAGGACAGTGCGCTTTCGGTTGCCGTACCTGAATTCGCGTCCCTGTATGATGAGATGACGGTGGGTGGTAAGTCAGTAGCGCAGGGGCAAGTGAACCTTGTGCGGGGTGGTCAGCAAGAAAGCCTGTTGGTGCGCATGTCTCATCGTCTGCGTGAAGATGGTACGCTGGAAGGCTATGTTGTTGCGTTCGAGGATGTGACGGACCTGGTGTCGGCGCAACGCATGGCCGC
>DQCL01000227.1:14485-19663 GCA_003533975.1 Octadecabacter sp.
AGCCGCGAAGTTGATGTTCCTGCTGATCTGGAACAGTTGACGGACGTTATTGTACGCCAAACCAACGACTTGCGCCGCATTGTTGATGAGTTTTCAAAGTTTGCACGGATGCCGGAACCAGACAGGCGCACATATGACCTCGCAGCGATCCTTCGGGATGCTGTAACCCTTCAGGAATCTGGCCAACCCGACGTGACATTTGATGTGACAATACCGGCGGGCGAAGTTCTGTCCGATTTGGACAGCACGATGATGTCACAGGCGCTAACGAACTTGATTAAGAACGCCGGAGAAGCCATTGAAAGCTTGCAGGAAAGTTCCCCTGGCTTTGACGTAGCACCACAAATTCATATCCGTCTTTCTACGGATGGCGACATGGCAAAACTGACCATTGCGGACAATGGCATCGGCTTGCCCGAAGACCGCGCTAAGTTGTTTGAACCATACGTAACCACCCGCGAAAAGGGCACCGGCCTTGGCCTGCCAATCGTGAAGAAAATTATCGATGAGCACGGCGGCACGCTAACCCTAACGGACGCGCCCGCCTTTGATGAAACAGGGCGTTTTGGCGCGATGGCTGTCATTACACTTCCAATTCAAGCAGCCGCTGCGCTGCCCCAAATAGAAACTGCATGAGGTAACCCAATGGGCGATATTCTGATCACCGACGACGAACGCGATATCCGCGAATTGATCTCCGATATCCTCAAGGATGAGGGGTTTTCGACACGACTGGCTGGCACGTCTGATGAGTGCATGGCCCAGATCGAGAAAGAAACGCCCTCACTGATGATCCTAGATATCTGGCTGAAAGACAGCCGAATGGACGGGATCGACATTCTTAAGCAGGTGAAGCGTGACCATCCCGAAGTGCCTGTCGTCATTATTTCCGGCCACGGGAACATCGAAATCGCTGTCGCCGCGATCAAACAGGGCGCGTATGACTTCATTGAGAAACCATTTAATATTGACCAGTTGATGGTCGTCATTCGCCGCGCGATGGAAACCAGCCGCTTGCGGCGCGAGAATATCGAACTCAAACGCACAGATACGGGCCCAACGGAAATGCTTGGCGAAAGCGCTGCGTTCCGCACGTTGGTTTCCCAGCTCGACAAAGTCACCAAATCCAATGGCCGCGTGATGCTGACGGGCGAGGGTGGCTCCGGCAAAGAAACCGCAGCGCGCTACATTCATGTAAATTCTGACCGCATAGATATGCCGTTTGTTTCCGTCAACTGTGCATCCATTGAGCCAGACCGCATGGAAGAGGTGCTTTTCGGGCGTGAAACCGAAGGGCGCGGGGTTGAGCGTGGTTTACTTGAAGAAGCAGACGGCGGTGTCATCTACTTTGACGGCGTCGCGGACATGCCTCTTGGGACGCAATCAAAACTGCTTCGTGTGCTCGTGGATCAAAAATTCCAGCGCGTCGGCGGCGTGGATAAAGTACAAGTGGATGTGCGGGTTATTTCTAGCACAAACAGAGACTTGGTCACTGCAATTGAAGCGGAGACATTCCGCCAAGAACTGTATCACCGCCTTAACGTCGTGCCGATCCATGTTCCAAGCCTTGAAGAGCGGCGTGAAGATATTCCGCTTATGGCCGCCTATTTCATCGAAGAACTTAATACGTCCCAAGGGCTTACCACGCGTGCGTTGAGCGATGAAGCCGGCGCGTTGCTGCAAACGATGCAATGGCCGGGCAATGCACGTCAGTTGAAGAACGTGATGGAGCGCGTGCTGATTTTGGGCGATACGACTGGCCCGATTGAGGCCAAAGAGCTTCCAAACCAGTCCGAAGACTCCGCCGACGAAGGGCGTGTGCTTTTGTCTGGTAGCCTTGCGACCTTGCCGCTACGTGAAGCACGTGAGTTGTTTGAGCGCGAGTATCTTCTGACGCAAATCAACCGTTTTGGTGGCAATATCAGCCGCACCGCAAGTTTTGTTGGCATGGAACGGTCCGCGCTCCATCGTAAGCTCAAGACACTTGGTGTGGTGACGTCCAATAAGGCGGGTGCACGGGTTGCCCATGTTGAAGAAGACGCGGAAGAGTGAGCCTCGCATGTTGACCGGACTGCACCCATCTGTCACCACATTTGAACTCAAACCACTCAAGGTGCGTGCATGAAGGTCATTATTTGCGGGGCAGGTCAGGTCGGGTGGCAGATTGCGCGCCATCTCGCGTCCGAGCGCAACGATGTAACGGTTGTAGATAAGAACCCGGAACTCGTGCGGCGTGCGACGGATACTTTGGATGTGCAGGGTATTGTTGGCTTTGCAAGCTATCCTGACATTCTAGAACGCGCAGGTGCAGCGGACGCGGATATGATCATTGCCGCGACCCATTCGGACGAAGTGAACATGGTGACCTGTCAGGTCGCCCATTCCGTGTTTTCCGTTCAGCGCAAGATTGCCCGCCTACGTGGGCAAAGTTACCTGAACGCGATTTACTCCGACCTATATCGTCGCGACCATCTGCCGATTGATGTTGTGATCTCGCCGGAAATGGAAGTGGCCGAAGCCGCCTTACAGCGTTTAGCAGCACCCGCTGCATTCGACACTGAAAGCTTCCTTGAAGGCCATGCCCAGCTTTTGGGTATTCAGATCGACGAAGATTGTCCCGTTATCAATACGCCATTGCGCCAGCTGAGCGACTTGTTTTCGACCTTGAAGGCAGTTGTGATGGGTATTCGGCGCAAAGGTGTTTTGTTTGCCCCAAGTGCTGGAGATCAGATTTTTCCGGGCGACGAGTGCTACGTCATGACCGAAAATATCGACGTGACACGCACGTTGGAGATTTTCGGCAAAACCCAAGGCAAACTTGGGCGCGTCGTCGTGATCGGAGGCGGCAACGTTGGACTTGCAGTAGCGCGTGCGCTTGAAACCAGAACTGAACGTGTGCGCGTGCGCGTCGTCGAACGTAACCGTGAAATCGCAGAGACCGCCGCTGACCAGTTAGAACGCACGATTGTTTTGAATGGTGATGGCCTTGATGCTGCGCTGTTGGAAGAGGCAAATATTTCCAACGCCGATGCGGTGTTGGCCGTGACCGATGATGACAAGACCAACCTTCTTGCGGCGGTGCGTGCGAAAGGGATGGGGTGTCCGATGACGATTTGTCTGACCAATGACCCGACTTTGATACCTTTGATGGGCCCGCTTGAGATCGATGCCTACATCAACCCGCGTGCAACAACTGTGAGCTCGATTTTGCGCCACATTCGCCACGGTCGCGTACGGGCGGTGTATTCAATCGGTGATGCCGAAGCGGAAGTGATCGAAGCCCAAGTGCTGACAACAAGCCCGATGGCAGGCAAGTTGGTGCGCGATGTCAACTTCCCCGAAGGGGTGCTTATCGGCGGTGTCTTGAAGGCTGGAAAAATGCACAAACCCCACGGCAACATGCGCATTGAAGACGGCGATGTTGTCGCCATTTTTGCTATGGCAAGTCAGGTCGCTGAAGTTGAGGCCCTGCTTCAAGTCTCCATCGACTTTTTCTGATGCACAGGCTGTCGCAACGCCCGTTTTTTGTCCTACTTATGGGGCTCGGCGCGTTTGCGATGGTATTTCCTGCTGTTCACGCGCTTGCTCTGGATAATCATGCGGTTGCACGGGCTTTTTTCTATTCGGCGCTACTGTTTTTTGTTCTGACACTGTTCATTGGCTTGGCAACTGCGAGCTACAAAATCGCCTTGTCGCGCGGCTACCTCGTCTCGTTGCTGGCCGCGTTCTTGGTCCTTCCTGTCATGCTCGCGGTGCCAATGTACGAAGCTGTGCCCCAGATGACCTTTCTTGAGGCGTGGTTCGAAAGTGTCTCATCTTTCACCACGACAGGCGCGACCCTTTTTGACAACACAGGTGATTTGCCACGCTCCGTTCACTTATGGCGTGCATTGATGGGCTGGTTGGGCGGCTTGCTGATCTGGGTTGCGGCCATTGCGATCCTTGCCCCTCTAAATATCGGTGGATTTGAGGTCCGCGCCACACACGGCGGCAGCGCAAGCGAGAAAACCTTCGCGCAAGTGGGCCGCGTTTCGGACCCGTCAGAACGTCTGTTTCGATTTGGTGCGAAATTGGTGCCACTGTATTTCGCGCTTACGGCGCTGCTGTGGTTGGGGCTGGCTGCTGCGGGTGAAACCCCGTTCGTGGCGATGTGCCATGCGATGTCGGTCATGGCGACGTCAGGTATTTCGCCGGTCAACGGGATTGTTCAATCCCCCGCAGGCTTTGCAGGAGAGTTTATCATAATGATTTTCTTTGCCTTTGCGCTATCGCGCGTCACGTTTTCGCGCGGGGTCTCGGGCCAAGAAACCAACCCGTTGCGCAAGGACAGCGAATTCCGGCTTGCACTGATGTTGATTGGAACACTGGTCGCCGTTTTGTTCTTACGTCATGGGATCGTTGCATTTGAAGAGTCAGCCCAAAACGATGTCGCATCTGCAGTTGCGGCGTTTTGGGGCGCGTTGTTTACGATCACAAGCTTCTTGACCACGACTGGGTTTGAGTCTGCAGAATGGTCGTCCGTGCGTGAATGGTCCGGACTTGGCACACCAGGGCTGATGCTGGTTGGTATTTCGCTAATTGGCGGCGGTGTCGCAACGACCGCTGGCGGGATTAAGCTAATACGGGTCTACGCACTGTGGAAACACGGACAACGCGAGATAGAACGCCTAATTCATCCGTCTTCTGTCGGTGGAGCAGGGGCCGAGGCCCGCCAGATCAGACGCCAAGGCGCACAGATTGCGTGGATCTTCTTCATGTTGTTCACGATCTCAATCGCTGCAGTCATGGTTCTAATGGCTTTCACGGGCGTTCAGTTTGAAACCTCCATGGTGCTGGCGGTGTCGGCGCTGTCGACAACCGGTCCGCTGGCGTCGATTGCAGCCGAGGCGCCGATTTCCTATGCGGGCATCCCAGATTTCGGCAAGGTCGTTCTAGCACTGGCGATGGTTGTTGGCCGTCTCGAGGCCCTCGCGATCATCGCACTGCTCAATCCTGAGTTCTGGCGCCAATAAGTCACCCTATTGCATACATTTTGTGCGCTATAGTTTTTGGGGTGGATATTGCAAACACGTCCAGACATAGTGTTCTTCTGTGAGATATTAATTGGCCGCAACGTCGGTCACAATAAAAATAAGGACGGGGAACATGGCCTCAGACAAACAGAACCTTCAGGACGCA
>DQCL01000007.1:0-137 GCA_003533975.1 Octadecabacter sp.
TCATCAAAGAAAACCGCTTTACCGTCAGCACCTAGCAGCGGCGCGACATAGGAAATCATCCGTGATGTTGATGTAACGTTGATGTCGGTGGATTTCTCAAAATCTTTGGGGTTGATATGGCTGGCAGGGGTCAACGG
>DQCL01000007.1:150-5618 GCA_003533975.1 Octadecabacter sp.
CCACAAATCAAGGCTGCCCCAGCGATCAAAGATCGAACGGCACAGCTGCTGCATCGCGGCGTCCACGGTTATGTCCATCGGCGCGAGTGTGGCATCCCCGCCAATCGCTTTGATCCTGTCATCAAGGTCTTCGAGCGCACCTGTCGTGCGGCCAACTGCGATAATGTGGTGAGTAGGGGCAAGGGCCTCGGCCAATGCCGCGCCAAGGCCGCGCGATGCGCCTGTGATGAGTGCTGTTTTCATGGCGTCTCATTAGGCGTGCGGGCTAGGCTTGGCAATCCTTAGGACGGCATTGTCAGGCGGCGAATGGTCGCGTCATTGCTCCGCAACAAGACATAGGTACCGGTGATCGCGACGATTTCACCGAGTGGGGTCGCATCTGCAACGGATGCGGTGATGATTGTCCCGTCAGGGCTGCGCAGCAAGGCACGCGGCCCTTCGCCGCCGCCAAACAATCCCAGCAGTTGGGGTTTGGATAGATCGATAGCGTCAACATGCGTCGCGCTTTGTGCGGTTTCAGTTCTGGTGGTCTCGGTCGACATTTTTCTGGCCTTTGATAATCAGAAGGCGCAGGTAATGCTGCAATGCAGCAATGTCGAGTTGTGCAGCTTGACGTAAGCGTAAACTGGCCGATGGATCGGCGGGCTTACTCCGCTGCTGTTTTCATCTCAAATCCCTGCTCAATCATGTCAGCAGGTTTAACCGGATATTCACCGCTAAAGCATGCATCGCAATATTGCGGAGATGCGTTGTCGCGTTTGGCTTGTCCAACAGCGCGATATAGCCCGTCGAGCGAGATAAACTTAAGGGAATCGACACCCAAATGCGTGCGCATTTCTTCCTCGGTCATCGTTGCAGCCAACAGCTTTTCGCGTTGGGGCGTGTCGACGCCGTAAAAACACGGCCAAGCCGTCGGTGGGGATGCGATGCGAAAGTGAACCTCAGCAGCGCCCGCCTCAAGGATCATTTCCTTGATTTTGCGCGATGTGGTGCCACGTACAACACTGTCATCCACGAGGATGATGCGCTTACCCTTAACCAAAGCACGGTTCACGTTGAGTTTTAGGCGCACACCCATGTTGCGGATGGACTCGGATGGCTCAATAAACGTGCGGCCCATGTACTGGTTGCGAATGATACCCATCGCATAGGGAATACCGGACTCAAGGCTATAACCGATCGCAGCGGGGGTGCCGGAATCCGGCACGGGGCAAACAAGATCGGCGTCCACCGGATTTTCTTTAGCCAGCTCACGCCCGATGTTTTCACGAGTCTCATAAACAGAACGGCCGCCGAGAATTGAATCTGGGCGGCTGAAATAGACGTGTTCGAAAATGCAGAAGCGAGACTTGGCGCGGCGGAATGGGAAGTGGGATTCAACACCCTTGTCACTGATCACCACCATCTCGCCGGGCTCAATCTCGCGGATGAACGTGGCATTGATGATATCCAGCGCACAGGTTTCGGACGCCAGAACCCAACCATCGCCAAGCTGCCCAAGGACCAGTGGACGCACGCCCAACGGGTCGCGGCAGCCGATCAGTTTGGTGCGGGTCATAGCGACAACAGAAAACGCACCTTCAACCTTACGAAGGGCTTCTTCCATGCGGTCAGGAATCTTGCGCCCCATTGAACGCGCCATCAGGTGAATAATGCACTCACTGTCGGATGAACTTTGGAAAATGGAACCGCGTTCGACCAGTTCTTTGCGCAGCGCGAGTGCGTTGGTGATATTACCATTGTGCGCAATCGCAGCGCCGCCCATGGAAAACTCACCAAAGAAGGGCTGCACGTCGCGAATTTGTGTAGCACCTTTGCTGCCCGCGGTGGAATAGCGCACGTGGCCAATCCCGATTGGGCCGGGCAGGGTCGCCATGGTTTCTGCATCGGTAAAGTTATCACGGACATATCCGAAACGACGCGCAGAGCTAAACCCGTGGGCGAAATCGTGGGTGACAATGCCGCCCGCTTCTTGGCCGCGATGTTGAAGGGCATGAAGGCCGAGGGCGACGACGGAGGCGGCGTTTTCAACCCCAACGGCACCGAAGACACCACATTCTTCTTTCAATTTATCATCATCAAAAGGATGGGCGGGGGGCATTTGGTCGCGAAGGCTCATGGGCACGGGGGCAGCTCCGAATCCGAGGGTTTGCGTTGAGGGGGGTTTAACGCTTTGTCGTTAAAGTGTCACGCAAGGATGAAGAAGATTGGGCATCAGTCTTGGCTGTTGGTAATTGGCAACGATAATGTCGCCTTTCGGGGAAGGACATGGGCCCCTACAGTCTGTTGGGCGCTAAACCTTAGTTTTCAACGGGCGCTGCTTCGGCTTCGTCAACAGGCTCACCACATTCACCGACGAGTTGTTCGTACTGTGTTGTGATCCATCCAAGCGCGGCTTCGGGGTCGCGTTCTTCGATGCTGCCAGTCATGTTAGAGAACACAGCAATGGCGCGGCTGTTTTCGACAATTGGGATGTTCTGGCTTTGAAGCACGGTGGAATACACAAAGAATGCCACAGCAACCAACAAAATGCCGCGCAATGCGCCGAACAAGAACCCGAGGCCTTGGTCCAAACCGCCCAAAACAGACCGTTGGATCAGGGATGAAAACAGCGGCGTAAAGATTGAGACAATCACAAGGACAACGGCGAACACGGCTGCAAATGCCGCAATCACGCTGAGTTCACAGCTGTCACCGATAAAATCGCCCACAACAGGGATCTGTTTGACCAGCGGTTTCACTTGGTCCGCAAAGATGAAAGCCATGACCGTCGCGACAATCCAGCCCATGATGGCCAGTGCTTCGCGCACGAAGCCGCGTGAATACGCCAGCAGTGCCGACAAAATAATAACAATGGCAACCACGCCGTCGATGATGGTGAAATCGCCCATGTGTTTGTCGCCTTGTCTTGCTGTGCGGGGTTATCTTTCCCCGAATACCTGTTCCACGAAGCCGAGCAAGTCACGCATTTCGCGCATCGTTACTCCGCCGTCTCCACCACGTTTGCCACGTACCGGAGTGATTGCGGAGGTAAAACCAAGTTTTGACGCTTCTTTCAACCGATTTTCCGTCTGAGGGGCAGGGCGCAGCCCTCCAGACAGGGAAATTTCGCCAAAAACAACACAGTCTTTGGGCAAGGCCGCATCTTCGCGGGCGGAAATCAGCGCAGCGGCGACGGCCAAATCAGCCGCAGGTTCCGTCACGCGCAGGCCACCAGCGACGTTCAGATACACATCAAGGCCGGTAAACGGCACGCCCGCGCGGGACTCGAGGACGGCGAGGATCATCGCAAGGCGTGACCCGTCCCAGCCGACAACTGTGCGACGCGGCTGGGAATGGGGGGACGGCGCGACAAGGGCCTGAAATTCACACAGCATCGGGCGCGACCCTTCAATGCCAGCGAATACAACGGATCCCGGTGCGGGATCACCGCGTTCAGACAGGAACATCGCTGACGGGTTCTTCACTTCCGCCAGTCCTTTGCCCGTCATTTCAAACACACCGATTTCGTCGGCTGGGCCAAAGCGGTTCTTGACGGCGCGTAGAATGCGGAACTGGTGGCCGCGTTCGCCTTCAAAATAAAGCACTGTGTCGACCATATGTTCAACAACACGTGGTCCGGCGATTGTACCTTCTTTGGTCACATGGCCAACAAGAACCACAGCGATGCCATTTTGTTTGGCAAAGGTCGTCAGCTCGTGGGCGGCTGAACGTACCTGAGACACAGACCCCGGTGCGGCCTCAACCGTGTCGAGCCACATGGTCTGAATGGAATCGATAATCACGAAATCGGGTTTTTCGGCCTCAAGCGTCGTAAGGATGTCGCGTAGGTTGGTTTCAGATGCCAGTTTCACGGGGCTTTCTGTCAGGCCCAATCGCCGCGCGCGCATTTGCACCTGCGAGGCGGATTCCTCGCCCGAAATATAAAGAACCTTCAGCCCGTTGCGGGCAAACCGCGCGGCCGCTTGCAACAGCAGCGTCGACTTACCGATGCCTGGATCACCGCCGACCAGAATAGCAGACGCCTTAACCAAGCCGCCACCCAAGGTGCGGTCCAGCTCACCCACACCGGACAGGGTGCGCGGTGGTTCCGGTTCCAATGTCGCAAGGTCGGTAAGGTTGATCTGTTTGCCGCGTCCGCCACCCATCGCCTTTTTGGACTTCGGGCCGCCTGTTAGGGGCTTCACTTCTTCAATTGTGTTCCATGCTTCACAAACGTCACAACGCCCCGACCACTTGGTTGAGGACGCATTGCACGCGGTGCAGATGAAGGTGATATCTTTTGCCATGTTCACGTTTTATTCTATTTTGAATGTAACGCAAGAGGGCAGGTTTACATCAGCCGCCGATGTTATTGCGCAGGAAGTCCAACACGGTGGGGGAGGTCAGTGCGACAAGGTGGTTGTCTTCAGCATCGCGCACGTCCGTTAGGTCGACAACGCGAAAGCCTAAGGCTTCGTAGGTATCGATGTCATCCACATCGGCGCCAACACGGTTGCGGCTCTGTGCCAGTTGGGCTGACAAAAACAGCGCGGGGTCGCGGCCCGAAACAACGAGCAAGGTATTTTGGGGAAGCGGCGAAATGTCACTCACCTGAGTGGCGAAAACGTCGGGCGCGATATCGGGCTGCAACAGGATCAAGCTATCCAAGACCACAGGCTGGTTCTTCAGGCGCATTCGTACCAAGGCTTCCATCGCCAACATACAGCCGAGCGAGTGTGCGACCAATGTGATCGCCCCCCCCCAAATGCGGCCCAAGCGTATGAACAAATCTTCTAAAGCCGATCGTGATTGCAACGCGCTGTCGCGGTCAAACAAGTATCCGCTTGCGGAGGATGCTGATGGCCAAACGAACGACAGTTGAGGCCCGCGCATGCCTGTATCTTCTACCATTTGGGCATGCCGATACACGGCCTCGGCGGATGTGTTGTTGAACCCATGCACCCAGATTACGAGCGGGTCAGCACCCGCAGGGCCAATTGCGCGTTTGATGTCTTGGTCCGATGTCACTTGACGTTGGCGCGACAAGGCAAATGCGTTGGCGCCCTCAATCGGGACTTCACCGGGGATGCGATTGCGGGGTACGGCGACATCAAGGTCATAGAAGTTTAGGCCGTCGATATGTTCTGAACTGTCAAAAGACGCACGGTTGGTCGCCATTAAAATTGATTGATTATCAAACAACGTGCCGATGACCGGTGCCGTGAAAAGCCCGCGTGCTTCACAACCGGACATAAGCGCCACGGAACTTGTCGCCATGAATGTACGCCGGTTCATCATTGCGCGGTCGCCTTGATGTGGCGGGCTGTGAAAATAGAGATCAGGATCGACGCCAGAACGCAGCCCGTGAACATATAGAGCCCCCAACCGCCCTCAACGGTCACGCGCCCTGCGCCTTTGACGACAACCACATACAGCGCGATGAGAAAGATATCTGCCATTGCCAGCTTACCCAAATAGCCCAGCAC